>CAYYZI010000391.1:0-3410 GCA_964475675.1 uncultured Geminicoccaceae bacterium | reverse complement strand
GTGCCGGCGTTGCAGATCACCCCGGTGGCGAAGGACGGCGGGTAGCCCGCGCGCACCATGCCGGCGATGACGATGCTGCCGATGGCGGCCACCGTGGCCGCCGAGGAGCCGGAAACGGCGGCGAACAGCATGCAGGCCAGCACCCCGGCCATGGCCAGGCCGCCACGAAAGTGGCCGACGCTGGAAATGGCGAAATCGATCAGCCGCCGCGCCACCCCGCCGGTGGTGAGAAAGGCCGAGGCCAGAATGAAGAAGGGAATGGCCAGCAGCGTGTAATGCTCCATCGTCTCGAACAGCTTGAGGGCGATCGAGGCGAGGCTGTCGTCGGAGAAGAAGAGGATGGTGACGGCGCTGGAGAGACCGAGGGCGATGGCGATGGGGGTGCCGATCAACAGCAGAGCGAAGAGGGTGATGAACAGGCTGGCGATCGCCATCTCAGCCCTCCCGCTTGACGTCGATCACCGGCTCCTCCTCGCCCAGAATCTCCTTGATGGTGTCGCGCGCCTCGTCGGCCAGCAGATTGCGACGCTCGCCCCGGATGATCTGCCAGCCGGCCTCCAGCAGCCGCAGGATCATCAGCACCATGCTCAGGATCAGCACGCTGTAGGGAATCCAGCGCGGGATCGGCAGGTCCACCGCACCGATGCCGATCTTGTAGAGCTTGCCGACATATTCCCAGGCCCCGGTGAGGATGATCCCGCCATAGGCCAGCCCGGCCAGCACCGTGAGCAGACCGAAGAATCTCTGTACCGGGGTCGGGAACAGGCGAACGAAGGCATCCACACCGATATGGGCGGAGCGTCGGATGCCGTACGAGATGCCGATCAGCACCAGCCAGGCGAAGGCGAAGGTGGTGAGTTCGAGCGCCCAGACGGCGCCGGCATTGAACACGTAGCGGGCCACCACTTGGGAAAAGGTGACCAGCACCATGACCGCGAAGATGAACGCGATCACGCTCTCCTCGAGGGTCTCGACGAAACGCCGCCAGCCCGATCGCCCGGCCATGGCCGTCCCCATTCGCCAGTTCGTGCCCTGCTGAGGGGTCGCCGCACCGGCAGCGCCTGCCGCGCCGCCGGTGCGGTCCGTGTCCGGCCTACTGGTTGGCGGCGAGCGCGGCCTCGATCACGTCCTCGCCGATATCGTCCTTGAACTGGTCCCAGACCGGCATCATCGCCTCGACCCAGGCCTGACGCTGCTCCGGGGTGAGCTGGCGGACCTCGACGCCGGCGGCGATGATCTTGGCCTTGGCCTCCTCGTTGAGCTTGCCGGCCATCTCCTGTTCCTTGGCGGTGGCCTCGTCGAGGCACTGCTTGACGCCGCTGCGCACGTCGTCCGGCAGGCCCTCCCAGAACTCCTTGCTGGTCACCACCAGATAGTCGATCAGACCGTGATTGGACTCGGTGACGCCGTCCTGAACCTCGTAGAACTTCTTGGTGTAGATGTTGGTCCAGGTGTTCTCCTGGCCGTCCACCACACCCTGCTGCAGGGCGCCGTAGACTTCGGAGAAGGCCATCTTCTGGGGCACCGCCCCGAGCGCCTCGAACTGGGCCTGCAGCACGTCCGACTGCTGGATGCGGAACTTCAGGCCCTTGGCGTCCTTGGGCCAGAGCAGCGGCCTGTTGGCGGAAAGCTGCTTCATGCCGTTGTGCCAGTAGGCGAGACCGAGAATGCCCTTGTCGTCCATGGCGTGGAGCAGCTTCTGGCCGACTTCGCTCTTCTGGAAGCGGTCCACCGCGGCCAGATCCTTGAACAGGAAGGGCAGGTCGAAAACCCGGAATTTCTTGGTGAAGCGCTCGAACTTGGAGAGCGAGGGCGCGGCCATCTGCACATCGCCCAGGAGCAGCGCTTCCAGCACCTTGTTGTCGTTGTAGAGCTGCGAGTTGGGATAGACCTCGACGCGCGCCTTGCCCTTCATGCGCTCGTTGACGCATTTGGCGAACAGCTCGGCGCCCACCCCCTTGGGGTGATTGGTCGGCGAGACCACATGGCTGAACTTGATGACGATCTCGGCGCTGGCGCCGGCAATGCCGGTCATCATGGCGCCGACGACGGCCACCGAAAGGAACAGTCGACGGCTCAGTTTCCGCATGGCGGTTTCCTCCACTCCCTGGTTCGTGGCACACGATCGGAGCATGCGCCCCCGTGGTCCGACCGTCGCTCTCCTGCTTTTCTAGAGGCTTGGGCGGCGAATGGCAAAACCGATCTGCCGCAAGCCAATGGGGCCGGAGGTCGCGCCCCTCGACAAGGCGCCGTCGCTGATCGAGGATGGAACAGGGAACGGTCCGGGAAGCGGGAAGGCGGATCTTGGAAGCGCTGCGCCGGCTGAAGGGCGAAGATCGACACGGAAGCCGCTGCCGGATCGGTTGCGGTGCCGGCTTTTCCAGCGATCGCCTCGGCCCGGCGGTCGATCTGGTGGCCGAGGGCGGGCTCGACTGGCTGGTGCTCGAATGCATCGGCGAGCGCACCATGGCCTTCGGCCATCGCGACCGCCGGCGGGACCCGGGGGCCGGCTACAATCCCCTGCTCGAGCCCCGCATGCGGGCGCTGCTGCCGCTCTGCCGGCGCCATGGCACGCGCCTTCTGTCCAACATGGGGGTGGCCAACCCGCGCCGGGCCGCCGAGCGGACGGTCGAGATCGCCCGCGAACTCGGTCTGCAGGGGCTCACCGTGGCCTGGCTCGAAGGCGACGATGTCACCGGCCTGGTCGGCCCCGAAACCCCGCTCGCGGAAGGCGGCACGGTAGGGGAGAGGGAAAACCGGCTGCTCGCCGCCAATGCCTACCTCGGCATCGAGCATCTGCTGCCGGCCCTGACCACCGGCGCCGATGTGGTACTGACCGGACGGGTGGCCGACCCCTCGCTGTTCCTGGCGCCGCTGGTGCTGCGCTTCGGCTGGGAGAGCCACGACTGGGAAAGGCTCGCCGGCGGCACCCTGGTCGGTCATCTGCTCGAATGCGGCATGCAGGTCACCGGCGGCTACTTCGCCGATCCCGGTCGCAAGGATGTGCCCGATCTCGCCCGCTGCGGCTATCCCATCGCCGAGGTGGTGGCCGATGGCAGTGCCCTGGTCACCAAGCTCGCAAGCGCCGGCGGCCTGGTCTCGACGGAGACGGTCAAGGAACAGCTCCTCTACGAGGTGCACGATCCGACCGCCTACATCACCCCGGACGTGATCGCCGATTTCTCGAAAGTCGCGATCGAGCCGGACGGCCCCGACCGGGTACGGGTGCGCGGCGCCGCGGGCCGCCCGCGCCCCGAGCGGCTCAAGGTCACCCTCGCCTTCGATGGCGGCCATCTGGGCGAGGCCGGGGTTTCCTACGCCGGCATCAACGCCCTGGCCCGAGCGGAACTGGCTCGCGAAATCCTGCGCGAGCGCCTGACCCGGATCCACGGCCTGCATTGTCCACTGCG
>CAYYZI010000390.1:0-3427 GCA_964475675.1 uncultured Geminicoccaceae bacterium | reverse complement strand
GCTGTTGCCGAACCTCGGGGGCGGGAAGGCCCCGGCGAAAACTACTGCAACAGCCGCAACAGGTTCTGCGGCAGCTGATTGGCCTGGGCGAGCATCGCCACGCCGGCCTGCGTCAACACCTGCAGGGAAGTGAACCTGGTCATCTCGGCGGCCATGTCGACATCCAGCAGGGTCGACCGGGCGGCATCCAGATTCTCGATCGAGGTCGCCAGATTGGCCGAGGCGAACTCGAAGCGGGACATCAGCGCGCCGAGATTGGCCCGGGCCTCGTTGACCGTCTCGATCGCCGTGTCGATGGTGGTACCGGCCGTGCTCGCGTTGCTCGCGGTGTCCACCGCCGAGCTCGACAGCCCCAGCGCCGTCAGATCGACGTCGGTGATGTTGACGCTGATGGTGTCAGCCGAAAGCACACCCACCTGGAAGGTGAGGGTGCCGCTGCCGGAGACCGTGAACTCGCTGTTGGTGCCGGCGGAGATGGCGCTGGTGAAATCGAAATTGTCGGTGGTCAGCTCGACCCCCAGATTGTCGAAACGGAAATTGCCGTCGATCACCTTGTCGCTGGAGGCATGGGTGAACTGCACGGTGTCCGACAGGGTGCCGTTGGTGATGGTGAACTCGCCGAGACTGGTGGCGCTGGTATAGGCGTAGGAGAGCTGGAAGGTGCCGGTGCTCGGGGTGTCGCCGATCAGCCGCACGCTCAGCCCGCGATCGCCGCTGCTGCCGCCGAACACCGTGCTGGCCGCGGTCGACAGGGTGATCTGCTTGCCCGCCGAGCCGTCCAGCAGGGTGTTGCCGTTGAACTTGGTCTGGCCGGTGATGGAGGTGATCTGGCTCTTCAGCTCGCTGAACTCCTGATCGAGGAAACCGCGCTCGGTGTCGGTCAGCGAACCCGACTGGGCCTGCACCGCCAGCGCCTTCATGCGCTGCAGGATGTCCGAGATCTTGGCCATGCCGCCATCGGCCACCTGCAGCAGGCTGGAGGCCTGGGAGGCATTGACTGCCGCCTGCCGCAGCGAGGTGACATCGGCCATCACCTTGGTGCCCACCGCCAGCGAGGCGGCATCGTCGGAGGCCTTGACGATGCGCGAGCCGCTCGACAGCTTGGCCAGCGCGCTGGAGGCCGAAGACTGGTTCTGGGCGAGATAGCGCAGCGCCGTGTTGGCCGCGGTGTTGGTGGTGCCAGTGAGAGGCATATGCAGACTCCTTCTACCTGAAGCGAGCGCCCCGTAGGGCCTTTTCATTCGGGCTATGTGCCCGTTGCCGAAAACACTTCCGGCGGACCATGATGACCCAAGAACCGTGCCAACCGCGAAAACGCCCCCTTCATGCCCGGTTGCGGCGAAGAACCGGCCGCAGGGGCGGCAGGAATTGCCGCATGCGGCAGAATTTGCCGGCAGTTTTCGCCGCCCTGGGCATGTTTTTCCTGCTGCTGGCGCCGCTGCGGGCGAGCGCCGGCCTGGCCTTCCCGCTGGCCTGCGATCCGGGCCGCGACTGCTGGCCGGTGCGCTATGTCGACCACGATCCCGGGCCGGGCATGCGCGATCATCGCGGCGGCCGCCGCACCGAGGACGGCCATGAGGGTACCGATCTCGCCATCGGCGACCGCAAGCGCCTGAGCGAAGGGGTCGGCGTTCTGGCCGCCGCCCCGGGCACCGTCCTGCGCACCCGCGACGGCGAACCCGATTTCGCACTGGTCGAGCGCGGGCCCGCGGCGGTGAGCGAACGGCAATGCGGCAATGGCCTGGTGCTCCGGCATGGCGACGGTCTCGAGACCCAGTACTGCCATCTGCGCCGCGGCAGCGTCATGGTCCGCGAGGGCGATCGCCTCCCGGCCGGTGCCCTTCTCGGCTATGTCGGCATGTCCGGCGAGACCAGCTTTCCGCATCTCCATTTCACGGTGCGCCGTGACGGCCGGGTCCTCGACCCGTTCACCGCCGCCACCATGGGAGAGGAGGCAGCGGCCTGGGCACCCGGTCTCGGGCGCGAGCTCGCCTACGCACCGGCGGTGCTGACCGGCATCGGCGCCGCCGTCGGCCGCGTCGAGAAGCGCGATCTCGAAGCCGGCTTTCACGATTTCGCGAGCCTGCCGGTGACCGCACCGGCGCTGGTGGTCTGGGTGCGCGGCTACTGGTTCGAGAAGGGCGATCGCCTCGAGCTGGCGATCGAGGCGCCGGACGGCTCGGCGATCGTCGAGGACCGCAGGCGGCTCGAACGGTCCCGGAGCTTCGCCTTCTATTATGCGGGCAGGAGGCGCCCGGCGTCGGGCTGGGTGGCCGGCAGCTACCGTCTGCGCGCCACTCTGCGCCGCGGCAGCGATGCGGTGACCATCAGCCGTCGCATCGAGCTGGTGCCTCAGTAGAGGCGACCGCCCTCCGGCACCGGCCGTTCGGGCACCACCAGCACGACATGGCCCGCGGCATCGGGAAAGCCCAGGACCAGCACTTCCGAACGGACCTTGGCGATCTGCCGCGGCGGGAAGTTGACCACCGCCGCCACCTGCCGGCCGACCAGTTCCTCCGGCCGGTAGTTCTCGGTGATCTGCGCGGAGCTCGTGCGGATCCCGATCTCCGGACCGAAGTCGATCTCCAGCCGGTAGGCGGGCTTGCGCGCATGCCGATTGGGTTCGGCGGCGACGATCCGGCCCACCCGGATGTCGACCCGCAGAAAATCCTCGAAGCCGATCTGCTCGGACATCGCCAGCCGCGAGCGGTTCAGCCGGCCGCCGGCGCGGCTGCCGGCTCGGCTCTGCGTCGCGGCGAGGGCCGCCGGCTCAGCCAGCCGGCGAGCCTTTCGAGACGCTCCAGATGGCGATCGAGGGAGGCCAGGGTGCGTGCCAGATCCGGACTCTCATCGGCCAGCCAGACATCGAAGACCCGCACATAGACGGCGATCAGCGCCGGTCCGGCGGCAACCGCCATCAGGCCGCGGCGGCGGATCCCGGCGGCCTCCGTCAGCCAGCCGGCGAAACGCTCGAGATTGCACAGGCTCTGGAGCAGGAGCGCCGGCTCGCGCCGGCTTTCCCGGGCCAGCCGTCGCAGCCCCTCGCGATAGGGGGTCATCGCCTCCAGCCGGCGCATGATCAGCTCGAACAGCCGCTCGCGCACCGTCATGCCGTCGAGCTCGGCGGGATCGATCGCCAGCATGGCCCGATCGAGCCGCCGCCCGAGAGCGGCCAGCACCGCCATGCGCGTGGGGAATTCCTCGTAGACTTCGGTCAGCTTGCGCCCGCTGCCGCGCGCCAGCGCCACCCGTGAGAAGCCGCCAAGTCCCTCCTCGGCGATCTGCTGGAATGCCAGATCGAGCAGATCCGGCCTGGTGGCTGTGCTTCGCTTCGCCATCTTTCGCCCTCCCCGCTGCGCGGTCTCCGGCTCAGGCCAGCTCCCGCGAACGTTGCTCGGCCGCCGCCACGGCCTCTGCCAGCAGCTCC
>CAYYZI010000389.1:0-3428 GCA_964475675.1 uncultured Geminicoccaceae bacterium | reverse complement strand
GATCGTACTCGAGCCGCTCGACCCGCGCCGGCACGTCGAACTTGCGGCGCTTGAAATCGACGATGCGGTACTTGCGCTTGTGGCCGCCGCCGCGCCACCAGACGGTGGTCCGCCCCTGGTTGTTGCGGCCACCGCTCTTCGTGAGCCCCTCGGTCAGGGTCTTGACCGGCTTGCCCTTCCACAGATCCCTGCGATCCACCGTGACCAGCTCGCGCCGTCCCGGGCTCGTCGGCTTGTAGGTCTTGAGCGCCATCTCAGATCCCCGTCGTCACGTCGATGCTGTGGCCCTCGGCGAGGGTCACGATGGCCTTCTTGACGTCCGAGCGGCGGCCCGGCCGGCCGCGGAACCGCTTGGTCTTGCCCTTGAGGACCAGGGTGTTCACGGCCTCCACCTTGACCTTGAAGATCGCCTCCACCGCCGCCTTGATCTCGGGCTTGCTGGCATCCTTGCGGACCGCGAAAACGAGCTGGTTGTGCTCGGAGAGCTGGGTCGACTTCTCGGTGATGATCGGCCGCAGGATGATATCGTAATGCCGAACCTCGCTCATCGCAGCCTCTCCTGCAGGAGCTGGACCGCATCCTCGGTCAGCACCAGAACCTCGTGCCGCAGGATGTCGTAGACGTTGGCGCCGGTCTGCGGCAGCACGCTGATCCTGGGCAGGTTGCGGGAGGCCAGGGCGAAATTGCGCTCCGGCTCGCCGCCGGTGACGAAGATCGCCGAATCCATCCCCAGCCTGGTCAGACGCTCGGCCAGCAGCTTGGTGCGCGGCTCCTCCAGCGCAGCCTTGTCGAGAACGACGAGACGGCCTTCCCGGAGCTTGTCGGCGAGGGCGCATTTGAGACCGAGACGGCGCACCTTCTTCGGCAGATCGAAGGCGTGCGAGCGCGGCACCGGGCCGAAGGCGCGACCGCCGCCGACGAAGATGTTGGCGCTGCGGGCGCCGTGCCGGGCGCGGCCGGTGCCCTTCTGCCGGTACATCTTCTGCTTGGTGCGGGCGATCTCGCTGCGTCCCTTGACCTTGTGGGTGCCGGCGCGGCGCTTGGCGCGCTGCCATTCGACCACCCGCTGCAAGATGTCGACGCGGACCGGCACGCCGAAGACGGCCTCGTCCAGTTCGACGCTACCGACCTCCTCGCCGGCGAGGTTACGGACAGGTACCTGCATCGTTTATGCCTCGCCTTCCTCTTCCACGACATGGGCCTCGAGGGCCTCGCCGGCATGCATCACCGCCGCCGGATAGGGAGCTTCCTTGGGCAGCGCCCGCTTGACCGCGTCGCGGATATGGACCCAGGCGCCGCGGGGGCCGGGAATGCCGCCCTTGACCAGGATCAGCCCGCGCTCCGGATCGACGCCGAACACCTCGAGATTCTGCACGGTCACCCGCCGGTGCCCCATATGGCCGGCCATCTTCTTGTTCTTGAAGACCCGGCCGGGGTCCTGGCTGTTGCCGGTGGAGCCGTGGGAACGGTGGGAGATGGACACGCCATGGCTGGCCCGCAGGCCGGAAAAGCCGTGCCGCTTCATCGCCCCGGCGAAGCCCTTGCCGATGCTGGTGGCGCTGACATCGACGAACTGGCCGGCGACGAAATGGCCGACATGCAGCTTGTCGCCGACGTTCAGCAGTGCATCCTCGCTGACCCGGAACTCGGCCAGCTCGGCCTTGGGCTCGACCTTGGCCTTGGCGAAATGGCCGCGCATCGGCTTGGTCACGTTCTTCACCTTGGCCTTGCCCACCCCGAGCTGCACCGCGGTGTAGCCGTCCCGTTCGCGGGTGCGGACGGCGACCACCTCGCAATCCTCCACCCGCAGCACGGTCACCGGGATGTGGCTGCCGTCGACGCCGAAGAGGCGTGTCATTCCGACCTTTCGGGCGATCAGTCCCGTGCGCATGGTTCCCGCCTCAGAGCTTGATCTCGACATCGACGCCGGCGGCCAGGTCGAGCTTCATCAGCGCGTCCACGGTCTGCGGCGTCGGGTCGACGATATCCAGGAGCCGCTTGTGGGTCCGCATCTCGAACTGTTCGCGGCTCTTCTTGTCCACATGCGGCGAACGGTTCACGGTGAACCGCTCGATCTGCGTCGGCAGGGGGATCGGGCCGCGCACGCGCGCGCCGGTTCGCTTGGCCGTGCCGACGATCTCGCGCACCGACTGATCGAGCACGCGATGGTCGAACGCCCGCAGGCGAATGCGAATATTCTGGGTTTGCATGGCGGCCCCTCGCCCTCTCTTCTCTGCTACTCGATGACCCGGGCGACGACGCCGGCACCGACGGTGCGGCCGCCCTCGCGGATGGCGAAGCGCAAGCCCTGCTCCATGGCGATGGGCTGGATGAGATCCACCTCCAGCTTCACATTGTCGCCCGGCATCACCATCTCCACCCCCTCCGGCAGCTTGATCGAACCGGTCACATCGGTGGTCCGGAAATAGAACTGCGGCCGGTAGTTGGAGAAGAACGGCGTGTGCCGCCCGCCCTCCTCCTTGGTGAGAATGTAGACCTCCGCCTCGAACTTGGTGTGGGGGGTGATCGATCCCGGCTTGCACAGCACCTGGCCGCGCTCGACATCGTCGCGCTTGGTGCCGCGCAACAAGATCCCCACATTGTCCCCGGGCTCGCCCTGATCCAAAAGCTTGCGGAACATCTCGACCCCGGTGCAGACCGTCTTCTGGGTCGGCCGCAGCCCCACGATCTCCACCTCCTCGCCGACCTTGATGATGCCCCGCTCGATCCGCCCGGTGACCACCGTGCCGCGGCCGGAAATCGAGAACACATCCTCGATCGGCATCAAGAACGGCAGATCCTTGGGACGCTCCGGCTGCGGAATGTACTCGTCCACCGCCTCCATCAGCTTGACGATCGATTCCCGCCCGATCTCGGGATCGCGATCCTCCAAAGCCGCCAGCGCCGAACCGGCGATCACCGGAATCTCGTCGCCCGGAAACCCGTAGTTGGAAAGAAGCTCCCGCACCTCGAGCTCGACCAGCTCCAGAAGCTCGGGATCGTCCACCTGATCCACCTTGTTGAGATAGACCACCAGCGCCGGCACCCCCACCTGACGCGCCAACAGAATGTGCTCGCGGGTCTGCGGCATCGGCCCGTCCGCCGCGCTCACCACCAGAATGGCACCGTCCATCTGCGCCGCACCGGTGATCATGTTCTTGACGTAGTCGGCATGCCCCGGACAGTCGACATGGGCGTAATGCCGCTTCTCCGTCTCGTACTCCACATGCGCGGTGTTGATGGTGATCCCCCGCGCCTTCTCCTCCGGCGCCTTGTCGATCTGGTCGTAGCTCGTGTACGAAGCCTTCCCCGCCTCCGCCAGAACCTTGGTGATCGCCGCCGTCAGCGTCGTCTTGCCGTGATCGACATGGCCGATCGTGCCAATGTTGCAGTGCGGCTTCGTCCGCTCGAATTTCGCCTTGGCCATC
>CAYYZI010000388.1:0-3432 GCA_964475675.1 uncultured Geminicoccaceae bacterium | reverse complement strand
ATCTCGCTTTCGAGGTCGAGATCACGGGCGGGCTCGCCCTCGTCCGCACGGTGCAGACCTTCCATCACAGCGAAGAGAACAGCCTGGAAGCGATTCTCGTCTTCCCGGTGCCGTTGCGGGCAGCGCTCTTCCGTCTCGAAGTGGAGATCGACGGGCACCGCCTGACGGCCCGCGCCACGGGTCGAGCCGAGGCCCGGAACGACTACGAGGCTGCGATCTCCTCGGGCAGGACGACGGTCCTTCACGAAGAAGTGCTGCGCGGCGTCCACATGCTCTCGGTCGGCCATCTTCCGGCAGGCAGGAAGGTCGTCGTCGAGACGAGCTTCGCGATGGCACTGGCGGCAGTCGAGGACGGAGCCGCATTGCACATCCCCCTGACCGTTGGCGATATCTACGGCGACCCACAGCTTCCCGATACCGATCGGCTCGAACATGCGCCGCGCCACGGCCAGGCCCGGCTGCGGGTGCGCTGCCGCGAGGGACGGGTGCGGCTTTCCGGCCAGCCGCTCGGTGCCGGATGGGTCGATGTCCCGCTCGATGCGCCGATCGATCTGCGGGTCGAGGGCTGGCGACCCGCCGCCGTGGTCGGACGGGCCGCGGACGGACGCCGGGTGGTGGTCGACATCCGGCCTCGGACGGCCGGCGACGATGCGCTCGATCTGGTGATCCTGCTCGACCGCTCGGGATCGATGGGCGAGCTCGCCTCCGGGAACGGATCCCGCGAGACCAAGTACGCCGCGGCCATCCGGGCACTGGCAGCAGCAGCCGGACGGATGCGGCACGGCGACAGGGTCGAGCTCTGGCAGTTCGACCACGCGTGCAGCCATGTCGGAAGCACCGGCCCGCAGACGGGAGCTTCGCGAGCGCGCCCATCCACCGTAGCGCGCCGGTTTCGCTACCTGCTGCGCAGGCTCGGAGAGCCCCGGGGCGGGACGGAACTGGGCCAGGCGATCACCCGTGTTCTGAATGAAAGCTCCTGCCGCGACGTACTGGTGATCACGGACGGCAAGAGCTGGGAGCTCGACGTCGACGATCTGGCGAGACGCGGCAAACGCATCTCGGCCGTGCTGGTCGGCGAAGACAGCCTCGAAGCGATGATCGGCCATCTCGCGATCCTCACCGGCGGCGATGTCTGCCTGGCCCTCGACGGAGCCGTCGAAGAGGGCCTTCGGCGTGCCCTGGCCGGGCTTCGAACGCCAGCGAGCCCGGCCACGGTCGACGGCGAGCTCGACGGCCTCAATGCCGTCCTCGGCGGCATGCAGGTGCGGGCGAAATGGTCCGATGCTCCGCAGGACGGGAGCGAACGGAATGTCATGGAACACGCGGTGTCCGCCTTCGCGGCGTCTCTCGCCCTCCCCGCTCTGGCGCCGGAACGCGCCCGGCAGCTCGCATTGGCGGAAGCTCTGGTCACGCATCAGACCAGCCTCGTTCTCGTCGACGAGGAAGGCGAGGTCCAGGAAGGGCTGCCGCGCACCGTGAAGATCCCGCTGGCCACGCCCCGCACCGCTTGGAGCAGCGAGCCATTGCTCAGTATCCACCCCTGCATGGACCTCGCGGGCGGGCAAACGCCCGACGCCGAGTTCCTCGATCGCCGCCCCGCCGGCCGACATCTGCGCCGCCTGGCGTTCGACATTTGGCCGGTGCCGATGCCGATCGACTGGATGGGGCAGTCCGCCCGTCTTCTGCGCGGCGATCTTTCGGAGCTCGACCCAGCGCTCGCGGAAGCGGTTCGTGCATTCGCGGCGACGGAGGAGGTCGTCCGACTGGCGGGCCGTCTGGGCCTCGCGCCGGTACTGCTCGTTCTCTACCTGCTCGCCAGCGCTGAGGCCGAGCGGGATCGCTTCGCCCGCCGCTTCGCGCGCAGGCTCCTGCCCTCGCCGGATCCCGCCGAACAGGCGGAAATCGAGCGCCTTCAGCGCACGTTACCGGAGGTCTGCCGCGTCGCCGTTGGTGGCGGACCGTCCGTCTGCCGGAAGGAGGACGAGGAGAAATCGCTGACAGAGCGTGTGCGCCGATGGCTGCAACCGTGAGCGAACGACGGGTTTGTCGAGGTTACGACCGCGCGGTGATCCTTCGGCTCGGGGACGGGCCGTGACCGGAAGGATACTCTCTCGGCGATCCCGGCCTTCGGCGCGGGCCGGACTGCGACGTCCTCACCACCGGAGAGCCGGGGTGTGGACCGGGGCGTCCCAGAGGCGCAGGAGCTCGTCGTCCATGCGAGTGACGGTGAGAGAGCAGCCGGCCATCTCCAGCGAGGTACAGTAGTTGCCGACCAGCGTGCGGGCGATGGTGAGGCCCCGACCCTCGAGGATGCGGGCCGCCGCATCGTGGAGCAGGTAGAGCTCCATCAGCGGGGTGCCGCCCAGACCGTTGACCAGCAGCAGGACGGGCTCGCCCCGCTTCGCGCCGAGATCGGCAAGGATGCTTTCCAGCATCTCGGCGGCGATGGAGTCGGCGGATGCCAGCTTCATCCGCCGACGGCCGGGTTCGCCGTGGATCCCGACACCCATCTCCATCTCGTCTTCGCCGATTTCGAAGGTGGGTGCGCCGGCCGCCGGCACGGTGCAGCTCGTGAGCGCCACGCCCATCGAGCGGGTGCCCGCGACCACCCTCTCGGCGAGGGCTTTCAGAGCGGCGAGATCGGCGCCCTCTTCGGCGGCGGCACCGACGATCTTTTCGACGATCACGGTGCCCGCCACGCCGCGCCTGCCGGTGGTCCAGGTGGAATCCTCCACCGCCACATCGTCGTTGACGAGCACGGAAGCATGCTCGCCTTCGTACATCTCGGCGGCCATCTCGAAGTTCATGACATCGCCTTCGTAGTTCTTGACGATGAACAGCACCCCGGCTCCCGAATCCACCGCTTCGGCGGCCGCCAGCATCTGATCGGGGGTGGGCGAGGTGAACACCGCACCCGGACAGGCGGCATCGAGCATGCCCCTGCCGACGAAGCCGGCATGCAACGGCTCGTGCCCCGAGCCGCCCCCGGAAACGAGCGCCACCTTGCCGGCGGGGATGGGCCTGCTGCGGATGAGGAATACCGGATCGGTGTGGAGCTCCACGAGATCGGCATGGGCCCGGGCGAAACCGCGCAGCGCCTCGTGCAGCATGTCCTCGACGCGGTTCACGAACTTCTTCATCCCTTGCCTCCCTGATCCTCGTTGCGATCGGTGATTTCGGCGAGCCGGGCGATGCGGATCAGCCGCGCCGCGAATTCGCGGATGGTGGCCTCGACCTCGAGCGCGGTCTCGACCCGGGCAAAGGCCGGCAGGGCGATGCGGATCTCGTGCGGCGCGCTGGCCCGCTGCGGCGCCCGGCGGGCATCCCGCGGATGGGCCTTCTCGTAGAGCTCGAGAAAGCGGCGCCGCTCCTCGGGGGTGAGATGGCAGACCTCGAAGATGATCGGCAGGTCGCCGGCGGGGATCGGCACGT
>CAYYZI010000387.1:0-3461 GCA_964475675.1 uncultured Geminicoccaceae bacterium | reverse complement strand
GATCGTCGCCTCGATGGGCGGCAATGCCGGCACCCAGACCCTGACCGTGGCCGTGCGATCCCTGGCGGTGCGCGAGCTCACCCCGGCCAACGCCGCCCGGGTGATCGTCAAGGAACTGCTGGTGGGGGCCATCAATGGTCTGGTGTTCCTGCTGGTGGGCGTGGCGGTAGCCCTGCTGTGGTTCGGCGATCCCACTCTGGCGCTGGTGTTCGGCATCGCCATGCTGATCAATCTCGCCACCGCGGCCTTCGCCGGGGTGATCGTCCCCCTCGTCTTCCATCGGCTCGGCCTCGATCCGGCGGTGGCCTCCGGGGTGTTCGTCACCACCGTCACCGATGTCGTCGGATTCTTTGCCTTTCTCGGCCTGGCCGGCTACTTCCTCACCTGAAAACCGCAGCTGCCGCGCGCCACACGGGAGGAGCAAGGCACATGGTCCTGGCCAATACCCCGGCCCTCGATTTCGATCTCGGCGAGACCGCCGAGGCCATCCGCGAGGCGGTGGCGGATTTCGCGACGGGGGAGATCGCGCCACGCGCCGAGGAGATCGACCGCAGCAACAGCTTTCCGCGGGATCTGTGGCCGAAACTGGGTGCGCTCGGCCTTCTCGGGATCACCGTGGAGGAAGAATACGGCGGCGCCGGCCTCGGATATCTCGAGCATGTGCTGGCGATGGAGGAAGTGAGCCGGGCATCGGCCTCGGTCGGCCTGTCCTACGGCGCCCATTCCAATCTCTGCGTCAACCAGATCCGCCTCCACGGCAGCGATGCCCAGAAGCGCCGGTATCTGCCGAAGCTGATCTCCGGCGAGCATGTCGGTGCGCTGGCGATGTCCGAGCCCGGTGCCGGCTCCGATGTCGTCTCCATGCGCACCCGGGCCGAACGTCGCGGCGACCGGTTCGTTCTCAACGGCAACAAGATGTGGATCACCAACGGCCCCGAGGCGGATGTGCTGGTGGTCTACGCCAAGACCGATCCCGAGGCCGGCTCCCGCGGCATCACCGCCTTTCTGGTGGAAAAGGGCTTTCCCGGTTTCTCGACCGCCCAGAAGCTGGACAAGCTCGGGATGCGCGGTTCCGACACCTGCGAGCTGCTGTTCGAGGATTGCGAGGTGCCGGCGGAGAACATGCTGGGCGAAGTGAACGGCGGAGTGCGGGTGCTGATGGGCGGCCTCGACTACGAGCGGCTGGTGCTGAGCGGCGGGCCGCTCGGCATCATGCGTGCCTGCCTCGATCTGGTTCTCCCCTATGTCCATGAACGCCACCAGTTCGGCCGGCCGATCGGCAGCTTCCAGCTCATGCAGGGCAAGATCGCCGACATGTACACGGCGATGAACGCCGCCCGCGCCTACGCCTACACCTGTGCCAAGGCCGCCGATCGGGGCCGCATCACCCGCCAGGATGCCGCCGCCTGCCTGCTGTTCGCCGCCGAGCGGGCGACCGCGCTGGCGCTGGAGGCGATCCAGGCCCTCGGCGGCAACGGCTACATCAACGACTATCCGGCCGGACGGCTGCTGCGCGATGCCAAGCTCTACGAGATCGGCGCCGGCACCAGCGAGATCCGGCGCATGCTGATCGGCCGCGAACTGTTCCGGATCACCAGCTGAGACCTCGCCGATGCCCGAACCCATCCTGTTCTACTTCGAATTCGCCAGCCCCTACGGATATCTCGCCAGCATCCAGATCGACGACATCGCCTCGCGCTACGGCCGGGAGGCGCTGTGGAAGCCGATCATGCTGGGCGCGGCCCTCAAGCGCACCGGCAGCCAGCCCCTGGCCCGCATTCCCATCAAGAAGGACTATTTCCTCCACGATATCCAGCGCTGCGCCCGGCTCCTGGACGTGCCACTGCGTCTGCCGCCGGTGATGCCCATGAACTCGCTGGCGGCGAGCCGTGCCTTCTGGTGGCTGCAGGACCGCAATCCCTGTCTCGCCAAGCGCCTCGCCCGCGCGCTCTACCGGGCGCATTGGGGCGAAGGGCGCGATCTCTCGACCCCCGAACAGGTGGCGGAGGTGGCCGCGACGCTGGGCATCGAGGCGGAGGAGCTCATCGCCGCCGTGCAGGACCCCTCGGTCAAGGCGCGGCTCCGGGAGGAAACCGAGGCCTCCCTCGAGCTCGGGGTGTTCGGCTCGCCCTTCGTGATCGTCGATGGCGAGCCCTTCTGGGGTGCGGACCGGCTCGAGCAGATGGAACGCTGGCTGGCGACCGGCGGCTGGTAGGCCATGACCGTCCTCGCCAGTCGTATCAACACGCGGAGCGATACCTTCCGCCGGCGTTTCGCCCACAACCGGGCGCTGGTCGAGGATCTGCGCGAGAAGGTCGCGCGTGCCGCCGTCGGTGGCGGCGAACGGGCGAGGCAACGCCATCTCGCCCGCGGCAAGCTGCTGCCCCGCCAGCGCGTCGAACTGCTGCTCGATCCCGGCTCCCCCTTTCTGGAGCTCTCTCCGCTCGCCGCCTTCGGCATGTATGATGACGAGGTGCCGGGCGCGGGGCTGATCACCGGTGTCGGCCGGGTCTCGGGCCGGGAATGCGTGATCGTCGCCAACGATGCCACGGTCAAGGGCGGCACCTACTACCCGATGACGGTGAAAAAGCATCTCCGCGCCCAGGAGGTCGCCCGCCAGAACCGCCTGCCCTGCATCTATCTCGTCGATTCCGGCGGTGCCAATCTGCCGCATCAGGACGAGGTGTTTCCCGACCGCGACCATTTCGGCCGCATCTTCTACAACCAGGCCACCATGTCGGCCGAGGGGATCCCCCAGATCGCCGTGGTCATGGGCTCCTGTACCGCCGGCGGCGCCTATGTGCCGGCGATGGCCGACGAGGCGATCATCGTGCGCAACCAGGGCACCATCTTCCTGGGTGGCCCGCCGCTGGTGAAGGCCGCCACCGGGGAGGTGGTGACGCCGGAGGAGCTCGGCGGCGGCGATGTTCACACCCGCATTTCCGGGGTCGCCGACCATCTCGCCGAGGACGATCGCCACGCGCTGCGGCTGTGTCGCCAGATCCTCGCCGATCTCGGCCCGGCCGAGCGCGCATCCCTGGAGCTGAAGCCGCCCGTGGATCCCCTCTACCCGCCCGAGGAAATCTACGGCCTCCTGCCCGAGGATCTGCGCGAGCCGCTGCCGATCCGCGAGGTCATCGCCCGGCTGGCGGACGGCTCGGTGTTCCACGAGTTCAAGGCCCGCTACGGCACCACGCTGGTGACCGGCTTTGCGCACATCCTGGGATATCCCGTCGGCATTCTCGCCAATGACGGCATCCTGTTCAGCGAATCGGCCCTCAAGGGCACCCATTTCATCGAGCTCTGCTGCCAGCGCCGCATTCCGCTCCTGTTCCTGCAGAACATCACCGGCTTCATGGTCGGCAGGAAGTACGAGCATGGCGGCATCGCCAGGGACGGGGCCAAGCTGGTGACGGCGGTGGCCTGCGCCGCCGTGCCCAAGTTCACGGTGATCATCGGCG
>CAYYZI010000386.1:0-3472 GCA_964475675.1 uncultured Geminicoccaceae bacterium | reverse complement strand
CTGTGGCCCCTGTTCCATTACCGCCTCGACCTCGCGGTCTACGATCACGAATGGTACGCGGTCTACCGGCGGGTCAACCAACGCTTCGCCGAGGCCCTGTTCCCGCTGCTCCGGGAAGGGGATCTGGTCTGGGTCCACGACTACCATCTGATCCCCATCGCCAGCGAGTTGCGGCGCCTCGGCGCCAAGGTGCGGCTGGGCTTCTTCCTGCACATCCCGTTCCCGGCACCGGAGGTCTATCTGACCTTGCCCTGGCATCGCCAGCTGGTGGTCGATCTCTGCGCCTATGATCTGGTCGGTTTCCAGACGGCCACCGATCTGCGTCAGTTCCGGGCCTATATCGAGCTCGAGCTGGGCGGCCGCACCGACAGCAAGGGGCGGGTGCGGGTGCTCGGACGGCGCCTGCGGGCCACCGCCATCCCGATCGGCATCGAACCCGAGGATGTGGCGCAGATGGCCGTCTCCGGCGATGCCCGACGGCAGGCCCAGCGGGTCGCCGCCACCCTGTCCGGCCGTCATCTGGTGATCGGCGTCGACCGCCTCGACTACACCAAGGGCATTCCCGAGCGTCTCAAGGCTTTCGAGCTGCTGCTGCGCGACTATCCCGCCCATCGCCAGCGGGTGACCTTCATGCAGATTTCGGCGCCGAGCCGCGAGGATGTTCCCGAATACATGGATCTGCGGCAGAGCGTCGAGCTCCTCTCCGGCCACATCAACGGGGTCTACAGCGAGGCCGACTGGGTACCGCTGCGCTACATCAACCGCAGTTTCACCCGACGCGCGCTGACCGGCTTTTTCCGGCTCGGCCGGATCGGTCTGGTGACGCCGCTGCGCGACGGCATGAACCTGGTGGCGCTCGAATATGTGGCGGCGCAGGATGCCGAGGACCCGGGCGTTCTGCTGCTGTCCCGCTTCGCCGGCTGCGCCGCCTACATGGACGGGGCCCTGATCGTCAATCCCTACGACATTCACCAGGTGGCCGAGACCCTGCATACCGGACTGACCATGAGCCTCGAGGAACGGGTGGAGCGCTGGCAGCGGATGATGGCGGCGGTGCGCGAGCACGATGTGCGCCGCTGGAAGCAGAGCTTCCTCGATTGTCTGGAGCAGGCCGGCAGCAGAGGTTGAACCGGTAGGCCCCGCTTCCGGTGAGCGCCATGTCGCACCGTGGCCGGGGTGCGCTCGCGGCCGCCGCGGGATAGTGTTCGCGAAGGAGACGACCTGCCGCTCAGGGCAGGCTGGGCACAGCCGGGGAGAAGGCGATGTATCGGTTGCCGCTGTTGGCGATACTCGATCGGGTGGAAGCCACGCTGGAAGAGCGCCGGGTCGAGCTGGACAGCCTCGATGCCGCGCTCGGTGACGGTGATCACGGCACCAATCTGGCGCGCGCCGTGGCCAGGCTGCGGCGCGAGCATGCCCAGCTCGCACGCATGCCGCTCGCCGACGCGCTGCGGGAGATCGGCGAAACCATGCGCGGCGAGATGGGCGGCGACGGAGGCAGGATCTACGCGGCGCTGCTGGCCGGCATGGCCGAAGCCGCTCCCCACGGCGAAGATCTCGATCTCGCCATCGCCGTCCGCATGCTCGATCGGGGCATTGCCGCGGTGCGCCGGGAGGGCGGCGTGGAAGTCGGCCAGAAGACCCTGCTCGACGTGCTGGCGCCGGTCGCCGAGGCGCTGCGGGAGCATGCCGGCGAAGCCGATCCCGAGGCCCTCGGTGCCTATCTGGTGGCCGCCGCCGGCCATGCCCTCCATCATACCCGGGACGTCGCCGCCGGCTGGGGTGCCGCGGCCGGGCTCGGCAAGGCCAGCATCGGCCATATCGATCCCGGCGCCTGCTCGGTGGCGCTGATCGTGGGGGCGGTGATCGACGCCATCGTCGAGCAGCAGCGCGCGTGACGCGCATGGCCGGTCGTGCGCTTCTGCTGCTGCTGCTCGTCCTGCTGCCGCCGGCAGTGGCGCGCGGGCGCGAAGACGGCACCGGCGCCGCGGCCGCATCGCCACCGGAGGAAAGCGTCACCGTCCTGCGCAGCCTGGAACTCGAGGAGGGCGAGCTGCGCTATCGGGCGACCGCCGGCTATCTGCCGATCGGCGAGGACTCCGCGCGGCCGGAGGCGCGCATGTTCTTCGTCGCCTACGACCGGCTGGATGCGAAGAAGCCCGGGCGGCGGCCGATCACCTTCCTGTTCAATGGCGGGCCCGGGGCGGCCAGCGTGTTCCTGCATCTCGGTGCCGCCGGCCCGCGGCGGCTGGCCCTTCCCGAAACCGGCGATCTGCCGATGCCGCCGGCGACGATCGAGGACAATCCCGCCACCTGGCTGCGTTTCACCGATCTCGTGTTCATCGACCCGGTGGGCACCGGCTACAGCCGGGTGCTCGATACTCCCGGCGGGGGTGCCGAGCCGGACGCCGCAAAGAACCGGAGCGGCAAAGCGGGGAAGTTCTTCGAGGTCGATGGTGATCTCGAAGCATTGGGCCGCTTCATCCGGCTCTATCTGACCCGCTTCGACCGCTGGGCCTCGCCGCGGGTGATCGCCGGCGAGAGCTACGGCGGCTTTCGCGCAGCGGTGCTGCCGCGGCGTCTCCTGGAGCGCTTCGACATCGCCCTCAACGGCGCGGTACTCGTCTCGCCGGCCCTGGAATTCGCGCTGCTGCGCGGCGGCGAACGCTACAATCTGCTGCCTTGGATCACCCTGGCTCCCAGCCTGGCCGCCACCGCCGGTTTCCACGGCCGTGGCAAGCTCGCCGGCATCGGCGCCGATCCCGAAGGTCGGATCGCCGAGGTCGAGGGTTTCGTCCTCGACAGGCTGTTGCCCGGGCTCGCCCGTCTCGGCCGCATGGGCGAGACGGAGCGGCAGCGGCTGTTCGAAAGCTACGCGGAATACATCGGCCTGCCGGCGGCAACCGTCGCCGAGAAGCGTGGGCGGATCCCCCGCACGAGTTTCGCCAAGAGGCTGCTGGCCGGACAAGGGCGCATCATCGGCCTCTACGACGGCCGCCTGAGCGGCGCGGACCCCGTCCCGGACAGGCCCTTCTATCGCGGCGACCCCTCCTTCGAACGCGTGGCGGCGCCCTTCGCCACGGCCTTCCTGCGCTATCTGCGCGAGGAGATCGGCTTTCGTACCGATCGCCGCTACCGCGTGCTCAACCGCGAGCTCGCCCATCGCTGGAACTTCGAAAAGGCCCTCGACGGTGGCCAGGGCTTCGTCGGTGGCAGCGACGATCTCGCCTACGCCCTGACCACCAACCCCGCCTTTCGGGTACTGGTGGCGCACGGCTATCACGATCTCGTCACCCCATACTTCGCCAGCCGCTACCTGCTCGAACAGATGCCGCTCGACGCCGAGGCACGCGCCCGGCTGCGCTTCCTGACCCTGCCCGGCGGCCACATGTTCTACCTGCGCGCGGCCAGCCGGAAGCGCTTCACCGCGGCTCTGGCCGAGTTCTATGCCGGGCTGACGCGCTGATCGGAG
>CAYYZI010000385.1:0-3474 GCA_964475675.1 uncultured Geminicoccaceae bacterium | reverse complement strand
TGGAAGGCGCGCTGACGAATACCCATTGGAACCGCCTGCCGCCGGCGCGCAAGGCGGAACTGCGCCGCTTCGCCCAAGAGTGCACGGAGCAATCGAGAACGCGCGGATCAGGAGCATTGCGGGGAACTGTGCAGAGCCGCTGATGCGCACCGACAGCGCGTCTGGCGGAGGGAGAGGGATTCGAACCCTCGGTACCCGCAAGGGTACAACGGTTTTCGAGACCGCCCCGTTCAACCACTCCGGCATCCCTCCGCGGTGCGGGGCGCCCGTTATCTAGCGGTCCGTCCGCGGCACGGCAAGAGAGCCGGCGAGCGCCGCGGCCGCCTCCTCAGGCCAGTTCGCGCGCGCTGCGGCGCATCGCCTTCTTGCGCTGGCTGGGATCGAGATGGCGCTTGCGCAGACGGATGCTGCCGGGGGTGACCTCCACCAGCTCGTCCTCCTCGAGATAGGCCAGCGCCCGTTCCAGGGTCATCCTGACCGGCGGCGACAGGAGGATGGCGTCGTCCTTGCCGGCGGCGCGGATGTTGGTGAGCTTCTTGGCCCGCAGCGGATTGACCTCGAGATCGTTGGCCTTGGCATGCTCGCCGATGATCATCCCGGAATAGACCTTCTCGCCGGGGCCGATGAACAGCACCCCGCGCTCCTCCAGGTTCCACAGCGCATAGGCCACCGCCTCGCCCTGCTCGGAGGAGACGATGACCCCGGTGTGGCGGCCGCGAATGGGCCCCTTCCAGGGCTCGAAGCCGGCGAACACCCGGTTGAGCACGCCGGTGCCGCGGGTATCGGTGAGGAATTCGCCATGATAGCCGATCAGCGCTCGCGAGGGCGCCTTGAACACCAGCCGCAGCCGGCCGGTGCCGGTGGGTCGCATCTCCAGGAGCTCGCCCTTCCTGCGGGTGAGCTTCTCCACCACCACCCCGGCGAACGCCTCGTCGAGATCGATCACCACCTCCTCGACCGGCTCCAGCCGCGCCCCGGTTTCGGGGTCGGTGCGGATCAGTACCCGCGGCCGCGAGATGGCCATCTCGTAGCCCTCGCGGCGCATGGTCTCGATCAGCACGGCGAGCTGCAGTTCGCCGCGGCCGGCCACCTCGAAGGCGTCCTGGTCGGGCAGCTTGCGCACCCGGATGGCGACATTGCCCTCGGCCTCGCGCTCGAGGCGGGCGAGGATCTGGCGCGAGGTCACCTTGTCGCCTTCCTGGCCGGCATAGGGGCTGTCGTTGACCGAGAAGGTGACGGCCACGGTGGGCGGGTCGATGGGCTGGGCGGGCAGCGGCGCCTCGACCTCGAGATCGCACAGCGTGTCGGCCACGGTCGGTCGCGAGAAACCGGCGATGGCCACGATGTCGCCGGCCTCGGCCTCGGCGATGGGCTGGCGGGCGAGGCCGCGGAAGGCGAGGATCTTGGTGATCCGTGCCCGCTCCAGCTCCTCGCCGGTGCGCGCCAGCGCCTTCAGGGTGGTGTTGGCGCGCAGCCGGCCGGAAAGGATGCGGCCGGTCAGCACCCGGCCGAGATAGGGATCGTATTCGAGGATCGAGGCCAGCAGCCGGAACGGTCCCTCGGGATCGACCACCGGCGCCGGCACATGCTCGAGCACCAGATCGAACAGCGGCGCCATGCCTTCTCGCGGATCGGCGAGATCCCGCACCGCCCAGCCTTCCTTGGCGGAGGCGAAGAGATGGGGAAAATCGAGCTGCGCCTCGTCGGCGTCGAGGGCCGCGAACAGGTCGAAGATCTCGTTGAGCACCGCTTCCGCCCGCTGGTCGGGCCGGTCGACCTTGTTGACCACCACGATCGGCCGCAGGCCGCGGGCCAGTGCCTTGCCGAGCACGAACTTGGTCTGCGGCATCGGCCCCTCGGCGGCGTCCACCAGCAGCAGGCAGGAATCGACCATCGACAGGATACGCTCCACCTCGCCGCCGAAATCGGCATGGCCCGGCGTGTCGACGATGTTGATGCGGACATCCTTCCAGACCACGCTGGTGCATTTGGCGAGGATGGTGATGCCCCGCTCGCGCTCGAGATCGCCCGAATCGAGCGCCCTTTCCCGCACCTGCTCGTTGTCCCGGAACACCCCCGACTGCCTGAGGAGACAATCGACGAGGGTGGTCTTGCCATGATCGACATGGGCGATGATGGCGATGTTGCGCTGATCCATTGGGGTATCCGTTGCCCGACACGAAACGGCGCGGCCACGGCCGCGCTCCGCCCGCAATATAGGGCGGATGGGGGATGCCGACCAGCATCGCGCGGTGCGCGGCCGCGGAGCCGATGGCCGATTGCGAAGCCCGCCGGCCGAGGCTACTGTCCGGCGGTCGGCAGGCTCCAGCGGGGAGGCGAATTCAGATCATGGAATGCGGTGCGCGGCGGCAATGTCGGGCTGTTCGCCAGCGCCGGAACGGGGGCGGGCAGGCATGAGACTGCGCTGGGCCGCCTTTCTTCCCTGTCTGCTGTGGTTCGTCCTCACCCTGTTTCCCATCTACTGGACGGTGGTCACCGCCTTCAAGACACCGCCGGCGGTGTTCAGCGGGCCCACATATCTGCCCTGGATCGATTTCAGCCCGTCCCTCGACGGTCTTCGCGAGGTGCTCGGCGGCGATCGCGGCGATGTGGTGCGGCCGCTCATCAACTCCACCCTGATCGGCCTCACCGCGACGACCATCGCCACCCTGCTCGGGGCGATGGCCGCCTATGCGCTGGTGCGCTTCACCTTCCGCGTCCATCTGCTGGCCGGTGTCACCTTCGCCCTGGCCGGCATCGCCGTGTTCGTCGGCCTCGGTCTTCTCGGCATGGGCGAGACGCCGCGCATGGGGATCGCCTTTCTCGCCGCATTGCTGGCCTCGATCCTCGTCAACCGGCTGCCGCTTCGGGACAAGATCCTGGGCAACAACGACATCGCCTTCTGGTTCATCAGCCAGCGCATGTTCCCGCCCATCGTCTCCGCCTTCGCTCTCTATCTCCTCTATGCGCGCATGGGCCGGGACGGCATCACCATGCTGGACACCTTCTGGGGAATGGTGCTGGCCTACACCGCCTTCGTGCTGCCGATCACCGTCTGGCTGCTGCGGGATTTCTTCCAGAGCCTGCCGGTGGAGGTGGAGGAGGCGGCGCTGGTGGACGATGTGCCGCGCTGGCGGATCTTTCTCGGCATCGTCCTGCCGATGGCGCGACCGGGGGTGATCGCCACCTTCCTGATCGCTCTCGGCTTCGTCTGGAACGAGTTTCTGTTCGCCCTCATCCTCACCTCCAGCCGCTGGCAGACCATGCCGATCATGATCGCCGGCCAGAATTCGGTGCGCGGCACCGAATGGTGGTCGATCTCGGGAGCGGCGCTGGTGGCGATCCTGCCGATGGTAGTGGTGACCATGTTCCTCGCCCGCTTGATGCGCTCCGGCCTGGCGCTGGGCGGTCGGAAATAGGCCGTAACCTCGACATGCAACAGGGAGGAAAAACGATGTCCATCAAGACCCAACT
>CAYYZI010000384.1:0-3495 GCA_964475675.1 uncultured Geminicoccaceae bacterium | reverse complement strand
GGCCGATCATACCCAGCAGTTCTTGCAGCCCGCCGAAGGGCCAGAGCCAGCCACAATAGACGCCGCGCCCCCAGAACAGCAGGATCACCGCCACATAGGACCAGAGCACGAAAATGAGCGGCTCCAGCAGGAAGAAATCCCACTGGAAGCCGCGCCGGAGCGCGTCGCCGAAGGTCAGCACGTTGAGCACCGAAAGCTGGGCCGAGGCGTACCAGCCCAGCCACACCAGAGTGAAGGCCAGAAAGGCCATCCGCAGCCGGCGATGGAGCCGGCGGCTCTGGGCGATGCGGTCCTGGGCGAACAGGATGCCGGTGAGAAAGATCAGCACCGCCACCAGCACGGCCACGTCCCATTTGCGCGCCAGCCAGACATCGACCCATGGCGGTCGCATGGGCGCCGCCTCGGTTTTCAGCAGGTACCGTTCGGGCAGGCGGTATTCGAGCTCCAGCAGCACCGGCACCACATCCCCGGCGGCGTTCCAGCCATCGGCCCGGATCTGCAGCCGCCAGGGCGCGGTGGGATCGAAGCCGCTTTCCTTGCGCAGCACGAACAGCGCCAGTTCGCGGAATTCCGGCGCATCCCCGAGGGCCAGCTTCTCGATGCGGATATGGTCGGAGGCCCGGAAGGCCAGGCTGCGGTCCCCCTGCACCAGGCGCAGCCGGTCGAAGGTTCCCGAGCGCCGCCATTCGGTGCCTTTGAAGGACCAGCGGCCGCGCCCGGCGACGAACAGCAGCTGATCGCCCAGCCGCAGCCCGGCCATGGCCTTCTCGTAGAGCTTGTCGCCCAGAAGGTTGCGACCAATGCGCGCGGGGGTGGCCAGCCCGCTCACCAGCTCGAGGAACAGATCCTCGGGTTCGCCCGGAGGGAACAGGGAGGCGCCCCGGGGCTCCAGCAGCGCCTCAACCTCGCCGACGGTCCAGGTTCGCCGGACCAGCGAGCCGTCCTCCAGCAGGGCGGCGAAACCGAGCGGCTCGAAGGTGGCGATGTCGATCCTGCCGGCACCGAGGAGACCGCGCGAGGCGGCGATCGCCCGGGCGGCGGTGAGGATCGCGTTGTTGATCACCAGCGAGGACACGGTGGCCCCAGAGATGGCGTCGATCTGCCCTTCCCCGGCGGCCCCGCGGGTGACGGTGATCGGCTGGTCGATGCGGCGGCCGACATAGCGGGCGACGAAGGCGTCGATGTCCTCGGGACGGACGCCGATGATCAGGATTGGCTCGTGCTGCTCGCGCACCCGGGCACCGGTGATCCTTCCCTCCAGATCGATGCCCACCAGGACATCCAGGGGCTTGCCGGAAAAGCCGGTGGAATTGACCACCTGGCGGGTCGAGAAGACGTAGCCGACGAGATCCTCGTCACGATAGGCGGGGGCTGCGGGAGGATCACCCTCGAGCGGGCCGAGCCTGGTGGCCCCCGGCACCAGCGCCAGCCAGGTCGGATCCGCCGGCTGGGAAGCGGCCCGCGCGGCGAGGCTCCCCCAGACCATCAGCAGCAACGCGACACATGTGCCGATAGAGCGGATCGCTCCTTTCGCACGCAGCTTCATCCCGGCTCCCGTCTGCCGCCGCAACCCGGTCTTGCGGCTGCGACCTTGCGCTCCGAAAACGCAACCCCGTACAGGCATTTTCCTTCATGCCGGTCAAGGTGCGGGTGGTCGGCCCGGTGTGTACTGCGCGCGACCGGGAAGAGTGACGATAAGGAGTGAACCATGCAGACGCGTCGCATCTCGTGGCTCGCGACCGTATTCCTGTCGACGGCGGCCTTGGGCCTGTTCGTCGCCAGCGGCGCGAGCGCCCAGCAGAAGCCGTCGCCCGAGGAGCTCAAGAAACACCAGACCACGCCGGGCGGCCGCTACGAGCCGAGCCTCGACGTGCTGATGAAGGAGAAGGGCAAGCGGCCCGGCGAGGAGGAAGGGGTACCCACCCTCACCGAAGAGGAGTGGCAGATCGGCAACACCATCTACTTCCAGCGCTGCGCCGGCTGCCACGGCACGCTGCGGAAGGGCGCCACCGGCAAGCCGCTGACCACCGACATCACCCGCGAGCGGGGCTACGACTATCTCAAGGCCTTCATCACCTACGGTTCGCCCGCCGGCATGCCCAACTGGGGCACCTCCGGCGAGCTCACCGATCGCGAGGTCGACATCATGGCCCGCTACCTGCTCAACGAGCCGGTGGCGCCGCCCGAGTTCGGCATTCCGGACATGAAGGCGACCTGGAAGGTGCTGGTGCCGGTCGACAAGCGGCCGACCAAGCAGATGAACGATCTCGACCTCGAGAACCTGTTCTCCGTCACCCTGCGGGATGCCGGCGAGGTCGCGCTGATCGACGGCAACACCTACGAGATCGTCGACATCATCAAGACCGGCTATGCCGTGCACATCTCGCGGCTGTCCAGGTCCGGCCGCTATCTCTACACCATCGGCCGCGACGCGCTGGTCAACCTCATCGATCTCTGGATGGATCCGCCGCAGACCGTGGCCCAGGTCAAGATCGGCCTCGAGGCGCGTTCCATCGAATCCTCCAAGTTCGAGGGCTGGGAGGACAAGTACGCGATCGCCGGAGCCTACTGGCCGCCCCACTACGTGATCATGGACGGCCTCACCCTGGAGCCGCTGCGGATCCAGAGCACCCGCGGCTACACCTACGATACCGGCGAGTATCATCCGGAACCGCGGGTGGCCTCGATCGTCGCCTCGCATTTCGCCCCGGAGTTCCTGGTCAACGTCAAGGAGACCGGCCACGTCCTGCTGGTCGACTACAGCGACCTCAACTCCCTCAAGGTCACCGACATCAAGACCGAGCGCTTCCTGCATGACGGTGGCTTCGACTCGACCAAGCGCTACTTCCTGGTGGCGGCGAATGCCCGCAACAAGATCGTCGTCATCGACATGAAGGAGCGCAAGCTCGTGAAGGTGCTCGACAGCGAGGGCATCAAGCCGCATCCCGGCCGCGGTGCCAATTTCGTCCATCCGAAATACGGGCCGGTATGGGCGACCTCGCATCTCGGCGACGAGACGGTCAGCCTGATCGGTACCGACCCCGAAGGGCATCCCGACTATGCCTGGAAGGTGGTGGAGACCCTCGAGGGCCAGGGCGGCGGCTCGCTGTTCGTCAAGACCCATCCCAAGAGCACCCACCTCTATGTCGACACCGCGCTCAATCCCGAGCCGGAGATCGCCTCCTCGGTCGCGGTCTTCGACATCAACAATCTCGAGGCCGGCTACAAGGTGCTGCCGATCGGCGAATGGTCGGGCATCACCGAGGGTCAGCGGCGCGTGGTGCAGGGCGAGTTCAACAAGCAGGGCACCGAGATCTGGTTCTCGGTCTGGAATGCCAAGGACCAGACCAGCGCCATCGTCGTCGTCGACGACAAGACCCTGAAGCCCAAGAAGGTGATCAAGGACGCGAAACTGATCACCCCCACTGGCAAGTTCAACGTCTTCAACACACGTAAAGACATCTACTAAGGTGCAGGCCGGGTGACGGGTGGACC
>CAYYZI010000383.1:0-3500 GCA_964475675.1 uncultured Geminicoccaceae bacterium | reverse complement strand
GGGGTGCGCGGGGGGTCCGCCCCCCATCCGGCGCAGCCCGTGTTCGTCTCCGGCCTCGGCTGCGCCGCCCGCTTTCCCTACTATGTGAACCCCTACGGCTTCCACGGCCTCCACGGCCGTGCCCCGGCCATCGCCACCGGCGTCAAGCTGGCCAATCCCGAGCTCGATGTGTGGGTGCTCGGCGGCGATGGCGACATGCTGTCGATCGGCAGCAACCATCTGGCCCATACCCTGCGCCGCAATGTCGATCTCACCCTGCTGCTGTTCAACAACGAGGTCTACGGGCTGACCAAGGGCCAGCTCTCGCCCACGGCCCCTCTGGGCTCGCGCACTCCGAGCAGCCCCCTGGGCTCGGTCGAGAGCCCGCTTTCGGCCTGCCGCTTCGCGCTGGCCGCCGGTGCCCGCTTCGTCGCCCGGGCGGTCGATACCCAGAAGGAGCTGGCATCCATCCTGCGTGCCGCCCACGACCATCCCGGTACCGGCTTCGTCGAGATCCTGCAGAACTGCATCGTCTACAATGACGGCGCCTTCGCCGACATCACCGATCGCAAGCTGGCCGCCGAGCGCCAGATCCACCCGGTGCACGGCGAACCGCTGCTGTTCGGTGCCGCCCGCGACAAGGGGCTGCGTCTGGCCGCCGATGGCAGCGGCCTCGAGGTGGTCGAGATCGGCGCCGATGGCGAGGGGCTCGATCAGGTGCTGCGGCACGACTGCACCAGCTTCAACCTGGCGATGATGCTGGCGGCGCTGGAGCCGCCGATGCCGGTGGCCATCGGCGTCATCTACGACCATCCGACGCCGCCCTCCTACGAGCGTGCGCTCAGGGCCCAGGAGGAACGGGAGCGGGCGCGGGTCGGCGAGGCCGATCTCGGCGCCATGCTGCGCAAGGGGCCGGTGTGGATGGTCACCGCCTGAGCCGGGCGGCGCCCGGCCCTCAGTGGAGGGAGGGGCGCTTGAGGTAGTCGGCGCGGTCGGCGCTCTCGATCTCGAAGGTCAGGAGCTTGCCCTCGCGCCGCACAACGAGCGGCACCAGGGTTCCGGCCGGGCCCAGCTCCCAGACCAGCTCGTAGAAATCCGGCAGATCGCAGACCGGGACATCGCCCACCCGGGCGATCCGGTCGCCGGCCTCGATCCCGGCCCGCGCCGCCGGCCCGCCGGGCACCACGTTGAGTACCCCGAGACCCTCCTCGTCCTCCAGCAGATAGAGGCCGAGCCAGGGACGCGCGGGACGGCGCACCCGGCCGAGGGTGATCAGATCGTCGAGCACCGGCTGCAGGAGATCGACCGGCAGCGCCATGCTCACCGAATCGGGCCGCTCCTCGGTGCCGGTGCGCACCTGCAGCGAACCGATGCCGACCAGCGCGCCGCCCTTATCGAGGCAGGCGGCACCGCCCCAGAAGGGATGGGTAGGGGAGAGGAACAGCGCCTCCTCCAGCAGATACTCCCAGTAGCCGGCGAACTCGCGCCGCGCCAGCAGCACCGTCCGCAGCGCCATCCGCGGCCCGCCATGGGCGGCCATCACCAGCGGCTCGCCCACCCGCAGATCGGCGGAACGGCCGAGCTCCAGGGGCGGCGCGTCGATCGGCGCCTCGGCCTGCACCAGACCGAAGCCGGTCTCGAAATCGTAGCCCAGCAGATGGCCGGAAACGACCTCGCCGCGGGATGTGGTGAGCCACACCCGGCTCGCCTCGCAGACCAGATAGCCCACCGTCAGCACCAGACCGTTCTCGTGGATGAGCACGCCGCTGCCCTCGCGCTCGGTGCCCAGGGTCTCGGCGGTGAAGGCATCCTCCGGGATCTGCGCCTTGAGGCCGAGCACGGCATCGAGCGCCGGCTCGAGGGCGAAGCCGATCTCCTCCTGGCGGGGCCGTTCGTCACGGGGGATGGCGGGGCGGGCGGTTCTGGACATCAAGCGCGTACCTCGGTTCGCGGAGCGGCGGTGTAAGGGCATAACTCGGTGCGACTGGCCGCTTCGTCAACCGGGGGGCGAAGGATGCCGCGCGCGATCCGCGCGATCCCGCCATCGCCGACGGCCGGCAAAGCTCAGCAGGTGAAGGCCTGGATGCCGGTCTGGGCACGGCCGAGGATCAGGGCATGGATGTCGTGGGTGCCCTCGTAGGTATTGACCGCCTCCAGGTTCATGACATGGCGGATGACGTGGAATTCGTCGGAGACTCCGTTGCCGCCATGCATGTCGCGAGCGGTGCGGGCGATCTCCAGCGCCTTGCCGCAATTGTTGCGCTTGATCAGCGAAATGGCCTCCGCCGCGGCCTTGCCCTCGTCCATCAGCCGGCCCACCCGCAGGCAGGCCTGCAGCCCGAGGGCGATTTCGGTCTGCATGTCGGCGAGCTTCTTCTGGACGAGCTGGGTGGCGGCCAGCGGCCGGCCGAACTGCTTTCGGTCCATCACATAGTCGCGGGCCCGATGCCAACAGAACTCGGCCGCCCCCATCGCCCCCCAGGCGATGCCGAAGCGGGCCCGGTTGAGACAGCCGAAGGGGCCTCGCAGGCCCTGCACGCCGGGCAGCAGATTGGCTTCGGGCACGAACACATCGTCCATCAGGATCATGCCGGTGATCGAGGCCCGAAGCGCGAACTTGCCCTCGATCTTCGGGGTTTCGATGCCCTTCATCCCGCGCTCCAGAAGAAAGCCGCGGATCACCCCCTCCTCGTCCTTGGCCCAGACCAGCAGGAGGTCGGCGATGGGGCTGTTGGTGATCCAGTTCTTGGCCCCCGACAGCAGCCAGCCGCCCTCGGTGCGACGGGCGCGGCTGCGCATGCCGCCGGCATCCGAGCCGTGATCGGGCTCGGTGAGGCCGAAGCAGCCGACGATCTCGCCACGGGCGAGGCGCGGCAGCCAGCGCCGCCGCTGCTCCTCGGTGCCGTAGGCGTGGATCGGGTACATCACCAGCGAGGATTGCACGCTCATCGCCGAGCGGTAGCTCGAATCGACCCGTTCGATCTCGCGGGCGATCAGCCCGTAGGAAACATGGTTGGTGGCGGCGCAGCCGTACTCCTCGGGCAGGGTGGAGCCGAGAAAGCCGAGCTCGCCCATTTCGGTCAGGATCTCGCGATCGAAGCGCTCGTGGCGGTTGGCCTCGAGAATGCGCGGCATCAGCCGGCTCTGGGCGAAATCGTGGGCGGTCTGCTGGATCAGCCGCTCCTCCTCCGTGAGCTGATCCTGGAGGCGGAAGGGGTCGAGCCAGTCGAACGGGGCGAGCCTGGCGCTGGCGGCGCCGCTGGGAGTTTCGGCGGTGGCGGTCATGGCTGACGGGTTCCTTCACATGCCGGCGGAGCGGGAGACGCGGGGCCGGCCGGCGCTCCGCCGTGACGGCCGACGATCCGCCCCTTTTCCAGCACAACCATCTCCCCTTCGGCAAGCGGCTGCCAGGCCTCGTCGCTGAGCGGCACGCTGGCCAGAAGTGCCACCTGCTGGGAGGCTCCCTCGACCCGCAGCCCGGCTGCCTCTGTGCGCTCCGGCGGTTCGCAGCCGTAGGTCCG
>CAYYZI010000382.1:0-3503 GCA_964475675.1 uncultured Geminicoccaceae bacterium | reverse complement strand
TTCTAGACGCTTTCTGCTTGAGCAAGGCACGCGCCGCCGGGCAGATAGCCCCCGGCAGACGCCCGCAACGCCGCCGGGGAAAGGGCCGGGCGGCCCGCCGGCGAACCACCGTTCTGGAGGAGGAAGGAGCAACCCATGTCCGCATCCCGCCGCCACGCCCTCGCGCTGGTCTGCGCGAGCCTGGCGCTCGCCGCGTTTCCGGCGGCCGCATCCGAAGTGGTCAATGTCTACAACGCCCGCCATTACGGCACCGACGAGATCCTCTGGGAGAAGTTCACCGAAAGGACCGGAATCCATGTCAACGTCATCGAGGGCAAGCACGACGAGCTGATCCAGCGGCTGGTCGCCGAAGGCCCCAACAGCCCGGCCGATCTGTTCATCACCACCGATGCCGGCAGGCTGGCGTTCGCCGCCGCCAAGGGGCTGTTCCGGCCGATCCGCTCGGCGGCGCTGGAAGCGGCGATCCCGGCCCATCTCCGCCACCCGGACGGGCTCTGGTGGGGGCTGGCGATGCGCGCCCGCATCTTCGTCTACGCCAGGGACCGCGTCGATCCCGCCGAGCTCTCGACCTACGAGGATCTGGCCGATCCCAGATGGCGCGGGCGCATTCTCGTGCGCAGCAGCAGCAACATCTACAACATCAGCCTGGTGGCCTCGATTCTGGCCGCCAACGGGCCGGAGAAGACCTTGGCCTGGTGCCGCGGGCTGGTGGCCAACATGGCGCGGCCGCCGCAGGGCGGCGATACCGACCAGATCAAGGCGGTGGCCGCCGGGGTGGGCGATCTGGCGATCGTCAACCACTACTATTTCGCACGCCTCGCAGCATCGAAGCGGGAGGCCGACCGGGCCATCGTCGCCGGCCTCGGGGTGTTCTTCCCCAACCAGCAGGACCGCGGCACCCATGTGAACATCAGCGGCGCGGCGGTACTGAAGAACGCCCCCGATGCGGAGAATGCGGTACGGCTCCTGGAGTTCCTGGCGAGCCCCGAGGCCCAGCGCTACTTCGCCGATATCGCTCTCGAATACCCGGTCAATCCCGAGGTGAAGCCCCATCCGGTGCTGCAGTCCTGGGGACCGTTCAAGCAGGATACCCTCAACGCCGCGGCCTATGCCGAGCGGGCCGAGGAGGCGATGCGCATCATGGATCGCTGCGGCTGGCGCTGAGCGGCGGAGTCCCGACGAGCCGAAGAGGGGCCGCCCAAAGGGGCGGCCCTCGCCGTTTCAGCCGTGGCTCGGGCCGCGGCGGCGCTCGGTCATGCGGCAGAGCATGATCACCGGCACCAGACCGGCGGCGGCGATCAGCAGTGAGGGCAGGGCCGCGCCGTCGAGCCGCTCGGTGGTGGCGAGGCGATAGGCCTCGACGGCCAGGGTGTCGAAATTGAAGGGGCGCAGGATGAGGGTCGCCGGCAGCTCCTTCATGACATCGACGAAGGCCAGCAGCAGCGCGCTCACCAGGGCCGGACGCAGCAGCGGAAAATCGATCCGCCGGAACACTTCCAGGGGCCGGTAGCCGAGGGTGCGGGCGGCATCCTCGAGATGGTTGCCGATCTTGGCGAAGCCGGCTTCGAGCGGGCTGTAGGCGACGGCGAAGAACCGCACCAGATAGCCGTAGAGAAGAGCCACCAGCGTGCCGCCGATCAGGAGACCGCGATAGGCCAGGAGATCGGCCAGGAAGTTGTCGAGGGCGCCGACCACGATCAGGATGCCGACGCCGATCACGGCTCCCGGCACGGCATAGCCGAGGGTGGCGAAGCGCACGAGAGCCGCCGCCACCGGGCCCTGGTCGCGGCGCGCGGTATAAAGCGCCACCAGGGCCGTGAATGTGAGCAGCAGTGCCGCGAGACCGCCCAGGAGCAGGGTGTTGCCGACCAGCTCGGAGAGCCGTGCCAGCGAAGGCGTGGCGTCGCTGGTAACAGCCATCACCAGGAGGCCGATCGCCGGCAGCAGAAACCCGAAGGCCAGCGGCAGGCTGCAGGCCAGCGTGGCCAGCCAGGCCCGCATGCCGGACAGGGCCGGCAGGCGCTTTCGGTAGATATGGGCGGTGCGGGCGGCGAAGCGGGCGCGGCCCCGCAGCAGCCGTTCCGCGGCCAGCACCAGGAACACGAACAGCAGCAGCACCGAGGAAAGCTGGGCCGCCGCCGACGGACTGCCGAGCCCGTACCAGGCACGATAGATGCCGGTGGTGAAGGTGCGCACCCCGAAGAAGGAGACGGCGCCGAAATCGGCCAGGGTTTCCATCAGCACGAAGGCGATGCCGGCGGCCACCGCCGGTCGGGCCAGCGGCAGCCCGACCCTCCGGAAGGCGCCCCAGCCGGTGCAGCCGAGGGTACGGCTGACCTCCAGCGCGCATTGCGACTGCTCGACGAAGGCCGAGCGGGCGAGCGCGTAGACATAGGGGTAGAGGGCCGCCGACAGCACGAAGATGGCCCCGCCCAGCGAGCGGATCTCGGGGAACCAGTAGTCGCGCACGGTCCAGCCGGTGATCTCCCGCAGCCAGCTCTGGACGGGGCCGGTGACCTGCAGGAAATCGGTATAGGCGTAGGCCAGCACATAGGCCGGCATGGCCAGCGGCAGGAACAGCGCCCAGGCGAAGATCCTGCGTCCGGGAAAGCGGTACATGGTGACCAGCCAGGCGGTGCCGGCGCCCACCGCGCCGGTGCCGAGACCCACACCGATCACCAGCCAGAGACTGTTCCAGACATATTCGAACAGGACGGTATCGACGAGATGCGCCCACAGCCCGTCGCTGGGCATCAGCACGAAGCTGAACACCGCCACCACCGGTGCGGCGACCACCAGCGACAGCATCAGGGCCGGCAGCAGCCGCATCCCGCGCATCGTCAGATGCCGCTGGCGAGCGCTCCGGGCGAGCAGCCCGATCCTGTCCTGTCCGAGTTGCGCTGTCGCCATCTGTTCTGTCGCTTGTCCGGCACCCGACGAGGACGCTATGTGTTCCGGGCACCGCGAGGATTCGCGGCCGTCGCCCGGAAGCTCTTCGCTGCGTCATATAAGCGGCCTTCGGCAAGGAGTCGCCGTGTTGCGCGCTGGAATCGTTTTAAAGAAAGACTGAGTATAAGCTGCAGATCATCCCGCCGATGCGTTCCCCGCAACAACCACCCGGCCGGTCATCCCCCACCGAGGAACTTTGCGAGGACATTTGCCCTCTCTGCCGGCGGCCGCTCGGGGATCCCGATCTCGTCGAGCGGCATCATCTGGTGCCGCGCTCGCGGGGCGGACGCGAGACCGTGCTGTTGCACGCCATCTGTCACCGGAAGATCCACAGCCTCTTCACCGAGGCCGAAATCGCCGCCGGCTATTCCTCCATCGCCGCCCTGCGGGCCCATCCCGAGATCCGCAAGTTCGTGCGCTGGCTCGCCGGCAAACCCGCCGATTTCCGGGTGCGTACCCGCGCTGCCCGCAGCAAGCGCCGTCGCCGGCGCATGTTCTAGTTCGCGGGTTCGAGACCGGTGGCCCGCAGCCATGCGGTGACGGTGGGCAGGATG
>CAYYZI010000381.1:0-3515 GCA_964475675.1 uncultured Geminicoccaceae bacterium | reverse complement strand
GGTCTGGGCCCAGGAGATGTCGGCCCGGCCGTCGAGATCGTAGCCCACCCAGCTGGCGATGGTGGCGATGCGCGGCACCACCTCGCGCCAGCGCTCCGGATAGAGCTCCTTCAGCTCGTCGGCCAGGATCTCGTAGCCGATGCGGATCGCCTTCTGGAGATGGGCGATGGCCTCCAGCGCCTGGGCCAACTCCTGCCCGAGGTCGAGGCGTCGCTCGGGGCGGTGCGGCATGCTGCGGGCGGTGGCCAGCAGCCGCTGCCGCGCCTCCTCCTCGAGCGGCCGGCCCTGCTCGTCGCGGCCGAGGGCCAGCATGGAGAGGATCTTCTGTAGCCGACCGGCCAGCCCGAAGGTGGGATGGGCGGTGAAGACGAAACCGAAATAGCCGCGCTCGAGGCGCGCTTTCGCCTCTTCGAAGGGCAGCGGCGCGCCGTCGCACAGCAGCAGGCCACGCAGCAGGTCGCGCAGGATCTCGCGGTTGCGCTCGGGATCGAGCTCGCCGAGATATGCCCGCAGCCGTTCGGCCCGCTCGAGGAAGGCCTCGCCGGTGAGGCTGCCGATCATCTGCTCGAGAGCGTCGGGGTCGAGCCGGCCGGCCTGCAGTTGGCGCAGGATGTGAACCCCGAGCAGATCGATCGGGTTGAGGAAGGGATCGTCGGAGCTGCGCCGGCGCAGCTCCGCGAGCGTCTGCCCGAGCTCGTCGAGTTCGGCCGCATCGGCAGCGCCTCGGGATCGAATGTCGGCCATGAATGCCCGCCGGAAAAAGAGGGACGACGCCCGGCGGATATAGGGGGCGATGGGCGGGCGCGGCAAGCTCGGCGACGGCGGGTTCACCTTGACCGCGAGCCGGGAGGCGATACTGTGCGCCTGCCCCGGTCCGGGGCTTCGCTCCTTCCATCCTGTCGCCGGAGCCCGCTGTCCATGAAGCTTCCCCCGTTCCTCGCCGGGACCCTCCTGGTTCTCGGTCTGCTGATGCCGCTGGCCCTCCATGCCCAGCCCAGCGAGCAGCAGCGTCTGGTCGACCGCGCCCGCGTCGTCGTCGACGATTTCCGGGGCGATCCGAACTTCCGCCATGTCGCCGTCTACGTGCAGAACGCCTATGGCGTGGTGGTGGTGCCCAATCTCGTCGAAGGTGGGTTCATCATCGGCGGCAAGTACGGGGTCGGCGTGCTGCTGGCGCGCGATGCGCAGACCGGGGAATGGAGCGATCCGGTGTTCGTCACCCTGGCCGGTGCCACCGTCGGCCTGCAGATCGGTGGCAAGGCTTCCGACATGCTGATCACCATCATGAACGAGGCCGCGGTGAACAAGCTGCTGGCGCAGGGGCTCAAGCTGGGCGCCGATGCCAGCGCCGCGGTGGGGCCGGTAGGGGGCAGCATCGGTGCCGGCACCACGGTCAATTTCGGCGAGGATGTCTACGTCTTCTCCCGCAACGTCGGGCTGTTCGCGGGCCTCACGCTCGACGGCACGGCAATCGTTCCCAAGAACGACTGGAACACGGCGTATTACGGGCGCAAGGTGAGCCCGAAGGAGATCATCGCCGGCAAGGTCGCCAATCCCGCCGCCGACCCGTTGCGCGAGGCCCTCGCCGCCTTCTGACCGGCAGCGGCGCGCAGCTCAGAAGCTGGCCGCCCGGCTGCCCCGGAGCGCGCGCATGAGGCGGCTCGGGCCTCGCCCGCCCGGGCCCGAGAGGGCCTCCGGCAGGTCGCGGGCGTGGCTCAGGATGCGTCGGCGGACCATCTCGCAGTCGCGATCGGCGGCGCCGAGCACACGGGTGTAGAGCTCCATGAACATCTCGACGGTGTCCTCCACCGACCAGGGCCGGCCGGTGTGGCGCATGTGGTGGGTGACGATGGCGGCGGCGAGATTGTCCCGGAACTGCCGGCCCACCTGCTCGGGTGCGCCGGCCTGATCGAACAGTCTGGCAATGAAACGCAGCGCCCGACCGGTCTCGAAGGCGGCGTGCGGCTCCCGCAGCCCGGGCATGCGGCTGGTGGCCAGGGCGGTCGCCTCGTTGGGGCCGTGGGCGAAACCGGCCTGCGCCTCGGCCAGCCCGCGTGGCGCCAGCGCCGCGTGGAAGGGAAGGCCGAGCAGCCCGGCACGGAAGGCCTGCTCGGGATCGATCCGGTCAGGGCGCATGGCCACGAACTCCGAGAGGGAGACCCGATTGCCCGTCCAGCATAGGACAAAGCCGCTTCGGGGTGGAAGGCGTTTTTCCCGCGACGGTTGGAACCGCGAGGAGGTCTAGGACCGCGCGGTCTCCAACGCCTCGCCCTGCTCGGTGGCGGCGTTCTCCAGAAACCGCCAGCAGTATTCGGCGAAGGAGCGGTTCACCAGCAGTCGGAAGCCCTCACCGCCGAGCCATTGCAGCACGATCTCGCTCTTGCCCAGAAGGCTTCGCGAGGTGAAATGCTCCGGCAGCACGGATGCATCGAGGTCGAGCGGACAGCCGGCGGCCAGCACCTCCCGCGCCGCCGGTCCCGAGACCAGGATCTCGGCGAAACGGTGGCTCAGATCGACCACCGCCAGATGTCCGCCCGCCGCCGCCGCCTCGATCCTCGAGACGAGGCCGGCGCCGTCGGTAGCGGCGGCCAGCAGCAGCCATTCGTCGGGGCCCAGCCGCAGCGCCTCGATGTCTGCGGCCGCCGATGTGCGCAGCATCGGCCCCGGCAGCTCGAGGCCCAAAGCCGTACCGATGCGGGCCGCCACATCCTCCCGCGCGCGCAGGCCGATACGTCCCCGGAACGGCAGTTCCTCGAGCAGGATGGCCGGTGCTCGGCCTCGTTTCGCGAAAGCTGCCCGGCGGAGCCCGAGCGGGGTGCGCAGCACGGGTTCAGACATGGAGGCGCTTTCCCTCGGGATCGAAGAAGACGGGCGAGGTCACCATGGCGGCGACAGCGGGCCCTTCGAGCTGCGGCACCCAGAGCTTTCGGCCGTGGCGCGCGCGCCCGCCGGCGACCATGGCGAGGGCGATGGAGCGGCCGAGACTGGGGCTCATGTAGCTCGAGGTGACATGACCGATCATGCGCATCGGCAGGGGCTGCCGCGGATCCTCCACGATCTGCGCTCCTTCTTCCAGCACGATGGCCGGATCCTCGGTCAGCAGACCGACGAGCTGCTTTCTGTCGGGCCGCTGCATGTCGCTGCGGAAGAGCGAACGGCGGCCGATGAAATCGCCCTTCTTCTTCGACACGATCCAGCCCATGCCGAGATCGAAGGGGGTCACCGTGCCGTCGGTATCCTGGCCGACGATGATGTAGCCCTTCTCGGCCCGCAGCAGATGCATGGTCTCGGTGCCGTAGACGGTGAGATCCCGTGCCCTGCCGGCCTCCAGGACGGCCTCCCAGACGTGCAGCCCGTATCCCGCCGGCACGTTGATCTCGAAGGAGAGCTCGCCGGTGAAGCTGATCCGGAAGATGCGCGCCGGCACCCCCGCCACCCGCCCGCTGCGGAAGGTCATGTGCGGAAACGCGCCGGCCTCGATGTCGAACCCTTCGACCAGCGGGCGGAGCACCTCG
>CAYYZI010000380.1:0-3521 GCA_964475675.1 uncultured Geminicoccaceae bacterium | reverse complement strand
GTGCCCCGTCCCGCGTCCAGACCCCGGCCACCAGGCCGTAGGGGGTGGCATTGGCGAGCGCCAGGGCCTCGGCCTCGTCGGCGAACGGCAGACAGGCCAGCACCGGGCCGAACACCTCCTCGCGGGCCAGCGGGTGGTCGGGCGGCACCGGGCCGAGCAGCACCGGCGCCACATAATAGCCGCCCGACGGCAGATCCTCGGCCAGCCTTCCTTCCGCCAGCACCGGGATGCCGCCTTCCCGGGCCAGCGCGAGATAGCGCTGCACGCGCTCGAGCTGGGTGCGATTGATGAGCGGACCGAGATCGAGATCGCGATCATGGGGCCCGGCCACCAGCTCCCGGAAGCGGGCGGCGAGACGCCCGGTCACCTCCTCGTAGATGCCCTTCTCGATCAGCACCCGGGAACCGGCCGAGCAGGTCTGGCCGGCGTTCTGGATGATGGCGTTGACCACCACCGGCAGCGCCGCCTCCAGATCGGCATCGGCGAACAAGAGCTGCGGTGATTTGCCGCCCAGCTCCAGGGTACAGCCGATATGGTTGCGGGCCGCCGCAGTCTGAATGGCGGTGCCGGTCTCGGGCGAGCCGGTGAAGGAGATGAAATCGATCCCGGGATGGCCGGCCAGCGCCGCCCCCGCCTCCTCCCCCAGACCCGGCACGATGTTGAGCGCCCCTTCCGGCAGACCGACCTCGAGGGCGAGCTCGCCGATGCGCAGCAGCGACAGGCAGGCATCCTCGGCCGGCTTGAGGACGCAGGCATTGCCCGCAGCCAGCGCCGCCCCGATCGAGCGGCCGAAGATCTGGGCCGGATAGTTCCAGGGGATGATATGGGCGGTGACCCCGTGCGGCTCCCAGAAACTGGCCGCGGTGTAGCCTCGCAGGAAGGGGATGGTGTCGCCGTGCAGCTTGTCGGCAGCGCCGCCGTAATACTCGAAGTAGCGGGCGCAGGCCCGGATGTCGGCCCGTCCCTGGCGCAGGGGCTTGCCGGTATCGCGCGATTCCAGCGCGGCCAGCTCCTCGGCATGCTCGAGAATGGCGGCGGAAAGCCGCAGCAGCAGACGGCCCCGCTCGAAGGCCGCGAGCCGTCCCCAGGCCCCCTTTTCGAAAGCCTCGCGGGCCGCCGCCACTGCGGCCTTGATATCGGCCGCACCGCCGCTCGCGATCTCGGCGAACACGCGCCCGTCGCTGGGACAGATCACCGGCAGCGTCTGGCCGCTGGCAGGCGGCACCCAGCGGCCACCGATCAGGCATCTGCCGCTGCTCGCGGACGGAATCGCCTCGGCCATCGATGTTCCTCCCCTCTCGCCCGCCTCAGCGCAGGACGCGGTGCCGATGAACCGGCAGATCGCGGCGGATGGTTTCCAGATAGGCCATGTCGAGCTCGGCGCCGGCCACTCCGATGCCGTCCTGGACCTGGGCGATGACATGGCCCCAGGGGCCGACGATCATGCTGTGGCCGTAATTGTGGCGCAGCTCGCGCCCGGAGGGGAACGCTCCCCACTGGGCCGCGGCGGCGATGTAGCACTGGGTCTCGATGGCCCGGGCCCGGAGCAGGATCTCCCAATGGTCCTTGCCGGTCTGCAGGGTGAAGGCGGCGGGCACCAGGATCAGCCGCGCCCCGGCCTCGGCGAGTCGGCGATAGAGCTCGGGGAAGCGGAGATCGTAGCAGATGCTCAGCCCCACCTTCACCCCGTCGAGATCGAACAGGACGATCTCGCTGCCGCGACCGACGAAATCGGATTCGCTGTAGGTCCGGCCGTCGGGGGTGGTCACGTCGAACAGGTGGATCTTGCGGTAACGGGCGATCTCGCGGCCCTCGCGGTCGAACACCACCGTGGTGTTGTAGAAGCGGTCGCCGTCCCGCTCGAACATGCTGCCGCCGTGCACGAACAGGCGATGGGCACGGGCGAAATCCCGCAGCATGGCGTAGGCCTCGCCCTCGGGGAAGGTCTCGGCCGAGCGGTGGCGGGCCTCGCGGCTGCCGCCGATGAAGGCGAAGGTCTCGGGCAGGCTCAGAAGATCGGGGCGCTCGCGCGCCACCGCCGCATCCATCAGCCTTCGGGCCTGGGCCAGATTGGCCGCCTTGTCGTCGGTCGAGTTCATCTGGACGATGGCCAGGCGCATCACATCGCTCCCCCCGAACGGATCGAGATGGTCGCCATCGCCGGCCCCTTGTCAACGCCCTTGCGGGAATCCGCGCAGGGTTCAGGGGCGGAGAAAGCCGACGATGTCGTAGACCTCCTCGATCACCGGGCCGGCGATCGCCTTGGCCCGGTCGGCCCCGTAGCGCAGGATGCGGTCGATCTCCGCGGGATCGGCCATCAGCTCGCGCATCCGGGCATTGATCGCCGACAGCTTCTCGACCGCCAGCTCGGCCAGGCGCTTCTTGAACTCGGCGAAGGGCGCTTCGCGGAATTCGGCTTCCACCTCGGCGCGCGGCCGTTCGGCCAGGGCGGCGTAAATGGTCAGCAGATTGGAGGCCTCGGGCCGCTTCTCGGGATCGTACCAGATGCCGAGGATGCTGTCGGACCTGGCCCGCTGGATCTTGCGGGCGATGGTCGCGGCATCGTCGGTGAGGTTGATGCGCGACATGTCCGAAACATCCGACTTGCTCATCTTCTTGGTGCCGTCCCGGAGCGACATCACCCGCGTCGCCTCGCCGGCGATCATCGGCTCCGGCAGGGGGAAATATTCCGTGCCGAACTTGCGATTGAAGGCGCCGGCGATGTCGCGCGACAGCTCCAGATGCTGCTTCTGGTCCTCGCCCACCGGCACCAGCGTCGCCTTGTAGGCCAGGATGTCGGCGGCCTGCAGCACCGGATAGGCGTAGAGACCGACCGGCGCGTTCTCGCGATGCTTGCCGGCCTTCTCCTTGAACTGGGTCATGCGGTTGAGCCAGCCCAGCGGGGTCACGCAGTTGAGCACCCAGGCGAGCTGGGAATGGGCCGGCACATTGCTCTGCACGAACAGGATCGAGCGCTCCGGATCGATGCCGCAGGCCAGCAGCGCCGCCGCCACCTCGCGGGTGTTGCTGCGCATCTGCTCGGCGTCGTGGAGGGTGGTCAGGGCATGCTGGTCGACGATGCAGTAGATGCATTCGTGCCTCTCCTGCAACTGCACCCAGTGCCGGATGGCACCGAGATAGTTGCCCAGATGAAGCCCGTGGGTCGGCTGAATCCCGGAGAAGACGCGCGCGTTCATGAGATCTCTCTTCCGTGACGATCCGCTGGCGCCGGCTGGCCCGCCGAGGCGGCGCCCTAGGGACACCGTCACCGGCGGTTCGTCAAGCCTGCGGTTGTCGCAAGGCCGGCCGCAGCTGGCGCAGATCGACCGCACCCAGGAGCTGGGCGCTGCCGAAGAAGACCAGGACCCCGGTGGGCACGATCAGGCCCAGCAGCAGGAGGGGATGCAGGGCCGCACCGAAACCGGCGAGCAGCATCAGCACCCCGGCCATCAGCGCCGCCGCCGCCAGCATGCGCAGCAGCCTTCCGCACAGCTCCGGTGCCAGCAGCAGGGCCTCGCGCC
>CAYYZI010000379.1:0-3523 GCA_964475675.1 uncultured Geminicoccaceae bacterium | reverse complement strand
GCCCGGCCGCGGCCGTCACCAAGCCGGCAGCCAGCACGCTGCGGGTCTCGGTGATCCTTCTCGAACCGCTGATGAGCTGCGTCAGGGCGCTGGTGCTGACCCGCAACCCGCTGATCCGCCTGGCGCGCGAGCTCGGCGAGGTGTAGCTCGATTCCGCCGTGCAGCGCCTGGACAACATCACCACCGCCCTGCGCGAGGGGGTGATGAAGGCGCGCATGCAGCCCATCTCCCATGCCTGGTCGGGTCTGCCGCGGCTGGTGCGCGAGCTGTCCGCCAGCCTCGGCAAGCAGGTCGAGCTGCAGACCGAAGGCGGCAGCACCGAACTCGACCGCCAGCTCCTCGAATATGTGCGCGACCCGCTGACCCACATGGTGCGCAACGCCGTCGACCACGGCATCGAGACGCCCGAGCAGCGGCTGGCCGCCGGCAAGCCCGAGCGCGCCCTGCTGCATCTTTCGGCCGGCCAGGAAGGCGGCACGGTGGTGATCCGGATCAGCGACGACGGTCGTGGCCTCGACCTCGAGCGGATCGGCGAGAAGGCGGTGGCCCAGGGGCTGTGCACCAGGGAAGAACTGGCCGCCATGTCTCCCCAGCAGATCGCCACCCTGATCTTCGCGCCGGGCTTCTCGACCGCCGAGGAGGTCACCAATGTCTCCGGCCGCGGGGTCGGCATGGATGTGGTGCGCTCCAACGTCGAGCAGATCGGCGGCAGCGTCAAGGTGGAGACCCGGAGCGGACAGGGCACCACCTTCACCGTCTCGATCCCCCTCACCCTGGCCATCGTTCCGGCCCTGATCGTCACCGCCGCCGGCCACCGGCTGGCACTGCCGCAGCTGGGCATCCTGGAGATCGTGCGCTGCGGCGATCACGACGAGCGCAAGATCACCAGCGTCGACGGCTGTCCGATCCTGCGTCTGCGCGACCGCTTCCTGCCGGTGCTGTCGATGCGCGAGATCCTGGGCCTCGATCGCGGCGCGGAGACGGAGGCGCAGACCGGCTATGTGCTGGTGCTGGAAGCGGGCAACCAGCCCTACGGCGTGCTGGTCGACGGGGTGCTCGATTCGGAGGAGATCGTGGTCGAGCCGATCGCCTCGGTGCTCAAGGATCTGACGGTGTTCGCCGGGGCCACCATCCTCGGCGACGGCCAGGTGGCGATGGTCCTCGATCTCAAGGGCCTCGACAGCCGCCTCGCCGAACGCCACAGCCGGCAGGCGGCGGTTCATGCCGTCAGCGAGGGGGCCGAGGAGGAGCGCAACCGGACCTCGCTGCTGCGCTTCCAGGCCGGCAACGAGACGCTGCGGGCGGTGCCCCTGGCCCTCATTTCGCGGATCGAGTGCATCGAGAGCGGCCGCGCCGAGCAGTGCAGCGGCCGCACCGTGATCCGCTTCGGTGACGAGCTCATTCCCCTGGTCGACATCGACGGCAATACTTTCGGGCTCGAGGCCGACGGCCGGCTCGCGCTGATCTTCGCCGATGCCGGGCGACGCTTCGGTCTGCTCATCGACAAGATCGTCGATGTGGTGGAGACGGAAGTGAACATCTGCCTGCGGGGCGGCCCCGAAACGGTCCTCGGTGCGGCGGTCATCGGCGACCGCAGCACCGAGCTGATCGATGTCGGCTGCCTCGTCCAGAGCGTCTTCGGCGGCTGGTTCGGGGCCGGCGCCGAGGCCGCCGGCCAGCAGCCGGAGGAGGGTCGCCGGGTGCTGCTGATCGACGACAGCGCCTTCTTCCGGGCGCTGCTGATCCCGATGCTGGAAAGCCATGGCTGCCTGGTGCAGGCGGTGGACTCGCCGCAGCAGGCGATCCGCCTCTGCGAGGAAGGCAAGCGCTTCGATCTGATCATCTCCGACATCGAGATGCCCGGCATGGACGGCTACGGCTTCATCAGCTGGTGCCGGCAGTCGCCCTGGAAGGACATCCCGGTGATCGCCCTGACCTCGCGCACGGCGCCGGCGGACATCCGCAAGGGCGAGGCGCTGGGCTTCGACCGCTATCTTGCCAAGCTCGACCAGACGGCGCTGTTCCGGGCGGTCGAGGAACTGTCCGCACGCGCCGCGACGGGGAACATGCCATGACCGCACCGAGCACCGATCCGGGCCGGGCCGAACTGGTCCTGGTCCGCGTCGCCGGTCGCACCCTGGGCGTGCCGGTGGAGCGCGTGCGCTATGCCCTGCCGCCGCAGCGGCTCGACGGTGTGCCGCTGTCGCCCGCGGCCATCGCCGGGGTGGTCAATCTCCGCGGCCGGGTAGCGGTGGCCATCGATCTCCGCTGCTGCCTCGAGGGCCACCGCTCGACGCCGCCCGAGCAGCAGCAGTGCCTGGTGATCGAAATGCGGGGCGAGCTCTACGCGCTGCTGGTGGACGCGGTGGGCGAGGTCGTCCGCTTCGGCGAAGGGGCCGCGATCGACGAGAACATCACCGCCTTCGCACCGCGCTGGCAGCATCTGTTGCGCCAGCTGCTGCGGCTGGAGGACGGCATCGTCGCCGAGCTCGACATCGAGCGTGTCCTCGAAATGACGTGCTCCCGTTCCGACTCGCTCATCTCCGGAGATGCCCATCGTGAAGTCCTGCCTGGTGGTTGATGACTCACCCACGGTCCGCAAGATCATGCGGCGGATCATGCAAACGATCGGCTTCGAGGTCAGCGAGGCCGGTGACGGCCGGGAAGCCCTGGCGTTCTGCGAGCGCACCAAGCCGGCGCTGATCATGCTCGACTGGAACATGCCGGTGATGGACGGGCTGACCTTCCTGCGCGCTCTGCGACAGATGCCCGGGGGCGACCGGCCGGTGGTCATCCTGTGCTCGACGGTGAGCGAGCTGTCGAACATCGAGATCGCCCTCGAGGCGGGGGCCAGCGAATACATCATGAAGCCCTTCGATGCCGATCTGGTGCGCCTGAAACTCGAACAGACCGGCATCCTGTGAGCGATGCGGGAGCATGCCCCCGCCCGGGCCGAAAAGGGCGCCTACCGGGTTCTGCTGGCCGATGATTCGGGAACCGTCCGCCGTCTGATGCGTCGCCTGCTCGAACGCGAGCCGGACGTCCGGGTGGTGGCCGAAGCCGAACATGGCAGGAGCGCGGTCGACCTGGTGCGCCAGGCGGCGGCGGCCGGAGAGCCGGTCGAGATCGTGCTGCTCGATGTCGAAATGCCGGTAATGGACGGGATCCTCGCTCTCGAGCATCTCGCCCATGTCCGTCCGGCGCCGCAGGTCATCATGCTGTCGGCGCACACCCGCCGCGGGGCGGTCGTCACGGTCAAGGCCCTGGCGCGCGGCGCCAGCGATTATGTTTGCAAGCCGGGCGCCCGCTCGGACCGCAATTTCGACAGTTTCCGCCGCGAGCTGCTGACCAAGATTCGCTCCTGCGGTGCCGCCCTGAGGAGCCGGCAGGAGGAGCCGTCCGCTGCCGCCGCCAGCCGGCCGGCGGCGCCTGCGGCGATGCCCCGACAGGCAGCTGCCCCGGTCCGCACCGCACCGCGCCACGAGCCGCCGGTCCCGCGCCGCATGCCGGGACCGCCGGCGGT
>CAYYZI010000378.1:0-3524 GCA_964475675.1 uncultured Geminicoccaceae bacterium | reverse complement strand
CCAGCCTCCGGCTGCTGCGCGCGAGCGCCCGGGCGGCCGGCACGAGCCTCACCGAGGCGGCCCGGGCCCTGTGCCAGACCGACGAGCTCGCCACCCGCACCCGCAATGCCCTGGCCCGTTTCCTGCTCACTCTCGACCGCTGGCGGGGCCGCTTCGGTGAGATGGAACCGCGCGCCTTTCTGGAGCTGGTGCTGGAGGAGTCGGGCTATACCGAGATGTGGCAGAACGACCGTTCGCCGGAGGCCCCGGGGCGGCTCGAGAACCTCAAGGAGCTGGTCCAGGCGATCGAGGAATTCGACACCATCCCCGCCTTTCTCGAGCATGTCGCCCTGGTCATGGAGAACAGCGCCGATCCCACCGCCGAGATGGTCAATGTGATGACCCTGCATGGCGCCAAGGGGCTGGAATTCGACTGCGTGTTCCTGGCCGGCTGGGAGGAGGGGTTGTTCCCCCACCAGAGGGCGCTGGATGAGGGCGGCAGCGGCGCGCTCGAGGAGGAACGGCGGCTGGCCTATGTGGGCATGACCCGGGCTCGCCGCAAGCTCACCATCAGCTTCGCCGCCAACCGCCGCATCTACAATCAGTGGTCGAGCTCGGTGCCCTCGCGCTTCATCGAGGAGCTGCCGGCCGCCCATGTCGAGCATCTCCATCGCCATCCCACCGCCCGCCCCGACTACGAGCCCGATTTCGACGGTGCGCCCTTCGCGCCGCGCATCGCCCGCTTCCGCTCGCGGCGGGCGGAGCTGGGCAAGGTGATCGAGGGGCGGGCCGAGCTGCTGGCCACGCGGCCGCCGGTGGCGCCGGGACGGTTCAAGATCGGCGACCGCATCTTCCACGACAAGTTCGGCTACGGCCGGGTGGAGGCGGTGGAGGGCAACAAGCTGGGCATCGCCTTCGAGAAGGCGGGCCACAAGAAGGTCATCGACAGCTTCGTGGAGCCGGCATGAGCGAGGCCGGGGTGCCGGCGAGCTGGCAGGGCCGGCTGTGGCGGGCGAGCCTGCGGCTGGCGGGGCCGGAGCCCGGCGAGGATCTGCTGCTGGCCCTCGAGCAGGAGGCCGAGGCGGTCTGCATCTTCGCCGATGCGGTGGACGAAGCCGAGGAGCCGGTATCCTGGCGGCTCGATCTCTACTTCCGCGAACCCGTGGCAAGGGCGCGCATCCGCGACCTGCTCGCCGAGGCGGGAATGGAGCCGCCGACGGGCGGCATCACCCTCGAGGAAGTGCCGCCCGAGGACTGGGTGAAGGCGGCCAGTGCCCAGCGGGGGCCGGTGGCGGTCGGCCGTTTCTTCGTTCATGCCGCCGCCGATCGTGACCGGGTGCCGGCGGATGCCGTGGCCATCGAACTGGAAGCCGGGCTGGCCTTCGGCTCGGGCGAGCACGAGAGCACCCGCGGCTGCCTGCTGGCGCTGGACTGGCTGGCACGGCGCCGCCGTCCGGAAACCGTGCTCGATCTCGGCACCGGCTCGGGCATTCTGGCGATCGCCGCCGCCAGGCTCTGGCCTTGCCGGGTGGTGGCCGTCGACAACGATCCGATCGCCGTCCGGGTGGCCCGCGAGAACGCCCGCAAGAACGGGGTGGGGAGGCGGATCTCGGTGCATGTCGCCGAGGGCTACCGCAGCCTTTTCGTCGGGCGGCGGGCTCCCTACGATCTGATCCTCGCCAACATCCTCGCCGATCCGCTGATGGCCATGGCCCGCGATCTCCGCGACCATCTCGCACCCGGCGGCCTCGCCGTGCTCTCCGGATTGCTGGAGGCGCAGGCGGATGCGGTGGAGCGCGCTCATACCCTTCTCGGCCTGCGGCCGGTGCGCCGCATCACCCTCGGCCGCTGGACCACGCTCCTGCTGCGCAAGCCGCGCGGTCGCCGCAGCTCACTCCTTCCGCATCGCTGAGCCCCGCCACTTCCAGGGCGACATGAATTGGCCCCGCCACAGCCCGTGCTTCTTGCTGCGGGCGATCTGCTCCTGCGTGCGCAGCGGGTTGTCCTCGCGCGGCCAGGCCAGCGCCCAGCCGGTATAGACCATGCCCTCGGAAAGATCGTAGCCGTCGGGAAGCCGGCAGCGGGCCGGTGCAGGATCCCCCGGCCCGAGGATCTCGCAGGCGACCGGAACGCCGGCGGTGAGGTCCATCAGCGCGGTGGCGGCGATCTGCCCGCAATCGTATTCCCGGCCCTCGCGGCTGCAGACCTGGCCCGGCTCCGGCGCGTCGATTCCGGCCAGTGCCAGCAGCCTGCCGCCCACCTCCAGGCGATCGCCGGTGATCACCCGGGCCGGCCCCGACAGGGTTCCGGCCCGGGCGGGCAGGGCGATCATCAGCAGCAGGAGCATGAGCCGCCACATGCCGCGGGCTTCAGGCGCAGAGTGCGCGGGCGTGCCAGTCGACGTGATCGCCGGCGAAGGTGGCGATGAAGAAGTAGGAATGGTCGTAGCCCGGCTGCAGCCTGAGGGTGAGGGGGTGACCGGCCTTCTCGCAGGCTTCCTCGAGCAGGCCCGGCTTGAGCTGGTCCTCGAGGAAGGGATCGGCGTCCCCCTGATCGACGAGGATCGGCAGGCGCTCCTCGGCACGGGCGATCAGGGCGCAGGCGTCGTACTCCTCCCAGGCCTTCGGATCTTCGCCGAGATAGCCCGACAGCGCCTTCTGGCCCCAGGGACAGCGCATCGGCGAAGAGATGGGCGCGAAGGCGGAAAGCGACCGGAAGCGCCCCGGATTCTTGAGGGCGATGGTCAGCGCCCCGTGCCCGCCCATCGAATGGCCGGTGATCCCCTGGCGGCGCATGTCGGCGGGGAATTCCCCGGCCACCAGCTCCGGCAGCTCCTGCACGATGTAGCTGTACATCCGGTAATGGCGCGACCAGGGCTCCTGCGTGGCATCGACATAGAAGCCGGCACCGAGACCGAAATCGTAGGCCCCTTCGGGATCGTCCGGCACCCCTTCGCCGCGCGGCGAAGTGTCGGGCATTACCACCATGAGGCCGTGGCGGGCGGCATGGCCCTGCAGCCCCGCCTTCACCATCACGTTCTCATGGGTGCAGGTCAGGCCCGACAGGTACCAGAGCACCGGCACCGGCCCGTTCTCGGCCTGCGGCGGGCGATAGAGGCCGAAGGTCATGTCGGTGCCGGTGGCGCTGCTCCGGTGCCGGTAGACACCCTGGATGCCGCCGAAACACTTGTGCTCCTCGAGGGTTTCCATGGGCTCCCACCTCAGTAGATGACGACGCTTCGGATGCTCTCGCCGGCATGCATGAGATCGAAGGCCTTGTTGATCTCCTCGAGGCTCAGGCGATGGGTGATCATGGGATCGATCTGGATCTGCCCGTTCATGTACCAGTCGACGATCTTGGGCACATCGGTGCGACCCCGCGCACCGCCGAAGGCGGTGCCCCGCCAGACCCGGCCGGTGACGAGCTGGAAGGGACGGGTGGAGATTTCCTGGCCAGCGCCGGCGACGCCGATGATCACCGATTCGCCCCAGCCCTTGTGGCAGCATTCCAGCGCCTGGCGCATCACATTGACATTGCCGATGCAC
>CAYYZI010000377.1:0-3543 GCA_964475675.1 uncultured Geminicoccaceae bacterium | reverse complement strand
CCCAGCACATTCCCGACAATGCCTCCCTGATCATCAACATCGGCACCACCACCGAGGAGGTGGCCAAGGCGCTGATGGACCATAGCGGGCTCAGCGTGATCACCAACAATCTCAACGTCGCCAACATGATGGCCGAGAAGCCCGACTTCCAGGTGATCGTCGCCGGCGGCGTGGTGCGGCGCCGGGATCGGGGCATTGTCGGTGAAGCGACGATCGATTTCGTCGACCAGTTCCGGGTCGATTTCGCGGTGATCGGCATCAGCGGCATCGACATGGACGGCACCCTGCTCGATTTCGACTATCGCGAGGTGCGCGTCGCCCAGGCGATCATCCGCAACGCCCGCACCGTGTTCCTCGCCGCCGACCGCTCCAAGTTCGGCCGCAATGCGATGGCCCGGCTCGGCCATCTCGGGGAGATCGACGCGCTCTTCACCGACGCCCTGCCGCCGGAGCCCATCCGGCTCGTTCTGGAGGCCTCGGAAACCGCGCTCCACGTGGCATCCGAGTAAATCCGATTTCGAAGCCGCGCACCGATTTTCACTTGCGAACATGACCGTTCCTTGTTAGCCATTTTCCCGTGACCCGGCGCGAGGGACCGGGCCCGGGAGGACGAACGTGGTGGTGTCCGGGGGGAGCACGGCTCCCGAAACCTACGATCTGCTGGTGGTCGGCGGCGGCATCAACGGCGTCGGCATCGCCCGCGACGCCGCCGGACGGGGGCTTTCGGTGCTGCTGGTCGAACAGGACGATCTGGCGGCCCACACCTCGAGCGAATCCTCCAAGCTCATCCATGGCGGGCTGCGCTATCTCGAATATTTCGAATTCCGCCTGGTGCGCGAGGCGCTGATCGAGCGCGAGGTGCTGCTGCGTGCCGCGCCGCACATCATCCGGCCCCTGACTTTCGTGCTGCCCCATGCACCCGGCATGCGGCCGGTCTGGATGATCCGCATCGGTCTCTTCCTCTACGACCATCTGGGCGGCCGCGAACGGCTGCCGGGCTCGCGCGGGGTTGCGCTGGGCCCGCGGACGCCGCTCGGCGAGCCGCTTCGGCCCGAATTCTCCCGCGGCTTCACCTACAGCGACTGCTATGTCGACGATGCGCGGCTGGTGGTGCTGAGTGCGGTCGATGCGGCCGAGCGCGGTGCCGCCATCCGCACCCGCACCCGCTGCGTGGCGGCACGGCGGGTGGACGGGTTGTGGCAGGCCGAGCTCGCCGACCGCGACGGCCAGTCGGGCACCGTCCGGGCCCGCGCCCTGGTCAACGCCACCGGTCCCTGGGTTTCGCGCTTTCTGCAGGAAGCGGCGCGCACCGATACCCGCAACCGGGTGCGGCTGGTCAAGGGCTCGCACATCGTCGTGCCCCGGCTCTACGAGGGCGACCACGCCTACATCCTGCAGAACGACGATCGCCGGGTGGTGTTCGTGATCCCCTTCGAGGGGGCGTTCTCGCTGATCGGCACCACCGACATCCCGTTTTCCGGCGATCCCGCCGAGCTGGCCATCTCCGAGGAGGAGATCGACTATCTGTGCCGGGCGGTGGGGCGCTATTTCCAGCCGCCGGTGCGCCGCGAGGACATCGTCTGGACCTATGCCGGGGTGCGCCCGCTCTACGACGATGCCAGCAAGGACCCCTCGGCGGTGACCCGCGATTACGTGTTCGATCTCGACCTCGCCGAAGGGGCGCCGCTGCTTTCAGTGTTCGGTGGCAAGATCACCACCTTCCGCAAGCTGGCCGAGCATGCGGTGGCCCGGCTGCAGAAGGTCCTGGGCTTCGAGGCCGGCCCCTGGACGGCCGACGCGCCGTTGCCGGGCGGCGATATCGAAAGGGCCGACTTCGACGGCTTTCTGGCCGGCTTCCGGAAGCGCTTCGCCTGGCTTCCGGAAGCGCTCGCCACGCGTCTCGCGCACGCCTATGGTCGGCGTGCCGAGGAGATGCTCGAGGGTGCGACCTCCCTGGCCGATCTCGGGCAGGATTTCGGGGCCGGTCTGTACGAACGGGAGGTCGGCTACCTGCGGGACAAGGAATGGGCGCGCAGCGCCGAGGACGTGCTCTGGCGCCGCAGCAAGCTCGGTCTGTTTGCAGGGGAGGAAACGGCTTTGGCGTTGGGCGAGTGGTTCGCCGCCCGCAGGCATTCCGACAGGGCGGCCACCGCGACATGAGTCTGGTTCTGGAAGCGGTCGGCAAGACGGTCGGAGAGGAGATGCATCTCGAGGACATCTCCCTGACCCTGGAGACCGGTCAGCTCTATGTCCTGCTGGGACCGACCCTGGCCGGCAAGACCACCCTGATGCGGATCATGGCCGGGCTCGAGCGCCCCGGCACCGGCCGGGTGATCGAGGACGGCAAGGACGTCACCCGGACCTCGGTCAGGAAGCGCAGCGTGGCCATGGTCTACCAGCAGTTCGTCAACTATCCGCCCCTCACGGTGTTCGAGAACATCGCCTCGCCGCTCCGGATCGCCGGCCTGCCGCGGGGCGAGATCGACCGCAAGGTGCGCGAGGTGGCGCGCATGCTGCATATCGACGGCCTGCTCGACCGCCTGCCGGCCCAGCTCTCCGGCGGCCAGCAGCAGCGCTGCGCCATCGCCCGCGCGCTGATCAAGCAGGCCCGCCTGCTGCTGCTCGACGAGCCGCTGGTCAATCTCGACTTCAAGCTGCGCGAGGAGCTCCGGGTCGAACTCCGCGATCTCTTCGCCCGCCAGCAGACCACCGTGGTCTATGCGACCACCGAGCCGCTCGAGGCGCTGATGATGGGCGGCAACGTGATCGTCCTCGACGAGGGCCGGGTGCTGCAGGCCGGTCCCACCGCCGAGGTCTATCACCGGCCGGGCAATGCCCGGGTCGCCCGCGTCTTCTCCGATCCCCCGATGAACCTGGTGCGAGTGGCGGTCCGCAACGGCGTCGCCATGGTCGCCGGCGGCCTGCACATCCCGCTTCGCGCCCATCTCGCCAATCTTCCCGACGGCCGGCACAGCTTCGGCGTCCGGGCCGCCCATCTTTCCACCCGACGCCGCTCGGAGGAGGATCTCGAGATCGCCACCGAAGTGACGCTGGCCGAGGTTTCCGGCTCCGAGACCTTCATTCATGTCCATCATGCCGGGGTCGACTGGGTGGTTCAGGAGGAGGGAGTGCACGAATACACGCTGGGCGAGCAGATCCGCATCTATCTCGATCCGATCCATCTCTACGCCTTCGATCACATGGGCGTCCTCGAAGCGGCGCCGCCGATCGCCCTGGACCGGAGGTAGCGGAGTGGCCAGCATTTCCTTCGAAGGGGTCGCCCACAGCTACGAGCGCAAGCCGCGCGGCGACCAGGACTACGCTCTCAAGACCCTGGAGATGACCTTCGAGAACGGCGGCGCCTATGCGCTGCTGGGTCCTTCGGGCTGCGGCAAGACCACGCTGCTGAACATCATCTCGGGTCTGCTGCGACCGACCCGCGGCCGCGTCCTCTATGACGGGCGCGACGTCACCGGCTTCCGTCCCGCCCAGCGCAACATCGCCCAGGTGTTCCAGTTCCCGGTCATCTACGACACCATGACG
>CAYYZI010000376.1:0-3544 GCA_964475675.1 uncultured Geminicoccaceae bacterium | reverse complement strand
GCAGGGTCGGATCGTAGGCCACCAGCGCCTTGCTGATGCCGTGGCGCACCGCGCCCGCCTGACCGGAAAGGCCGCCGCCGGTGACCGTGCAGAAGATGTCGTACTGGCCCAGCCGGTTGATCGCGGCGAAGGGCTGGTTGACGATCATCTGCAGTACCGGACGGGCGAAATATTCCGGCATCGGCTTGCCATTGACGATGAACTTGCCGGTGCCCGCCTTGATCCACACCCGGGCGGTGGCCTCCTTGCGACCGCCGGTGGCGTAGGCGCGCCCCAGCGCATCCAGCTTGGGCGCCTCGAGCTCGGCCTCGGGCTCGGTCGGAACCTGGGGCTTGAGCTGGGCCAGGGCTTCGAAGCCGGCGGCGGTTTCGGTCTCAGCCATCGGCCGTCTCCTTGACACTGTTCTTGCGGTTGCGGGCCGCGAAATCGATGGGCTCCGGCTTCTGGGCCTGGTGGGGATGCTCGGGGCCCTTGTAGACATGGAGCTTGCGCATCACCTGGTTGCGCAGCGGTCCCTTGCTGATCATCCGCTCCACCGCCTTGATCAGCACCCGCTCGGGAAAGCGGCCACCGAGAATCTTGTCGGCCCGCTCTTCCTTGATGCCGCCCACATAGCCGGTATGCCGGTAGTAGACCTTCTGCTGCCGCTTGTTGCCGGTGAGCTCGATCTTCTCGGCATTGACGACGATGATATGGTCGCCGCAATCCATGTGCGGCGTCCAGATGGGCTTGTGCTTGCCGCGGAGATGGTCGGCGATGAACGCCGCCAGGCGGCCCAGGACCAGACCTTCCGCGTCGATCACGTACCAGCCGCGCTCGATGTCGGCAGGCTTGGCCGAATAGGTCTTCATGTCGGTATCTGCCCGCAAGGTTTGTGGCCCGGCCACCAGCCATCCCATCCTCGATCCGGTGTGACGGTGGCCGACAGAAACGCGAACGACGAGCCGTGCCGCTCGTCGGTGCCGGCGACATCTAGGGCGATGCAGCGATGCTGTCAACGTTCAATCGGTACTGGGCGCAAGGGTTTCGAGGCGTCTGCCGAACTGTCGCCGCCGCCGCAGCAGGAACCCCACCAGCAGCAGATTGAGGAGGCCGCCGGCGGCCAGGGTGGCGCGCAGACCGAGCCCCTCGGCGAGGGTCCCGGCCAGCAGCGCGCCGATCGCCGGGCCGCTGCGCATGCTGAGACCGTAAAGGGCGAGCACGCGGCCGCGGAAATCCACCGGCACCCGCTTCTGCAGCAGGCTCTGGGCGGTGACCCCGGTACCGGCGAAGGCCGCCCCGCAGAGAAAGGCGGCAGCCACCGCGTACCACAAACCGGGGCTCGCGAGCAGCAGCAGAAGTGCCGCGGCGCCGGCGAACTGCACGCCGAACAGGGCCACCAGCTCGTTCTTCGGGGGACGGGAGGCCAGCCACAGCCCGCCGACCACCGCTCCCGCCCCGAGCGCCGCGGTCAGCAGGGCGAAGGCGCCGGCACCGCCGCCGTAGACACCGGCCGCCAGGGCCGGCAGGAATTCGGCCACCGGCCGTACCAGAACGCTGGCGGCGACGACCATCGTGAATACCGGCGCCAGCGCCCCGCGCCCCACCACCAGCGCCACCCCCTCGCGCAGTTCGGTGAACCAGCCGCCCCGGGCCCGTACCGGCGGTCGGGCCAGCGGCAGCCGCAGCAGGGCCAGGATGAACACGAGATAGCTCGCGGTGTTGGCGAAGAAGGCGGCGGCCGTGCCGAAGCCGGCGATCAGCAGACCGCCCACCGCCGGCCCGGCGATGCGGGCGACATTGAACACCACGCTGTTGACGGCGACCGCCGAGGCCAGCCGCTGGCGGCTCACCAGGGTCGGAATGTAGGCCAGCCGCGCCGGCTGGTTGATGCCCACCAGCAGCCCCTGCAGCGCGCTCATCGCCACCAGCACGGCAATGCTCATCTGGCCGGTCAGGGTGAGGACCGCCAGGGTCAGCGACTGCAGCGCCAGCAGGCTCTGGGTGGTGAGCAGGATGCCTCTTCGTTCGAGGCGGTCGGCCAGGAGCCCGCCGAAGGGGCCCACCAGCAGGGTCGGGAACAGATCGGCGAAGGCGACGATGCCCAGCCAGAAAGGCGAGCCTTCGAGTTCCCAGGCGAGCCAGCCCACCGCCACCCGCTGTGTCCAGCTGCCGATGAGCGACACCGCGTTGCCCGCGACATAGCGGGCAAACACCGCCTCGCCGAGCACCGCCCGCAGGCCCTGTGCGGCATCGGCCATCGGGGTCAGCCGGCCGGCGGCAGGATGTAGGTGCCGACGGCATGGGCCACCGGATGCGGATCCGCCTCGCGCTCGATCGACACCTGGCCGACCACCAGGCTGCGCCCCAGCTTGATCACCCGGCCGCGGCCGAGGAGATCGCCCGGCGCCGGCTTGCGCAGGAAATGCATGTTGAGGTCGGTGGTCACCGCCAGCGCCAGCGGACCCACCAGCGACAGCACCACGCCGTAAAGGGCGATGTCGGCGAGGGCCATCATCGCCGGCCCGCAGACGGTACCGCCCGGCCGCCTGAGGAGATCCTGCCAGGGCAGGCGGATGTCGATCTCGCCGCGTTCCAGCCGTTCTACCCGGCAACCGAGCAGGCCGACATAGGGCACCCCCTCGGTCGCCAGTTCGAGGAACTCCTCGGCGGTGATCTTGGGCTTGCGCACCGGCCACTCCGCAGCTTTTCTGGCCGGCGCAGCATAGCCCTGACCCGGAGGCGGTGCCAGCCGGGCACCCCGGCCCGCCGAGGAGACCGACGAGGAGAACGAAATGACCGAGCTTCGACCGCCCGCCCTCGATCCCGCAACCCTCGCCGAGCGCAGCGGCACGGGATATCCGGAGCCGTTCCGGGCGATGGTCGCCGGACGCCACAAGCGCGCGCTCGGCGACCCGCTGGGGCTCACGGATTTCGGTGTCAACCTGACGCGGCTGGAGCCCGGCGCCGCCTCGGCCCATCGCCACTGGCACACCCGCGAGGACGAGTTCGTCTACATCCTCGAGGGCGAGCTGGTGCTGGTCACCGATGCCGACGAGCAGCTTCTGCGTCCCGGCATGTGCGCCGGGTTTCCCAAGGGGCGGGCGGACGGGCATCAGCTCGTCAACCGCAGCGACCGCCCGGCGGTCTATCTGGAGATCGGCAGCCGGCACCCGGAGGACGAGGCCTTCTATCCGGGCATCGATCTGCGGGCGCTGCCGGGCCGCCGCTTCGCCCACCGCGACGGCACGCCCTACTAGGGCTGTGCGGACAGTGGCGGGCAACGGGCCACCGGTGATCGGCATCACCCTCGATGCCGAGCCCGCGGGCGGCTATGCGAAGCTTCCCTGGTACGCGCTTCGCGAGAACTATTGCGAGGTGATCGCGCGCGCGGGCGGCCTGCCGGTGGCGCTGCCGCACGAGCCGGACCGGGCGACGGAATATCTCGCAGTGATCGACGGGCTGGTCGTCACCGGCGGCGCCTTCGATGTCGACCCCGCGCTCTATGGTGTCGAGGAGCGCCATCGCTCGGTCACTCTCAAGGAAAAACGCACCCGCTTCGAAT
>CAYYZI010000375.1:0-3564 GCA_964475675.1 uncultured Geminicoccaceae bacterium | reverse complement strand
AGCCACCGCCATCCTCATGGTCCTGTGCAATATCGTGCCGCTCAGAAGCGTCTACGAATCGATCGAATGGCCGGTGATCGTGCTGCTGGGTGCGATGATCCCCATTGGCGAGGCGCTGCAGAGCTCGGGCGGGACGGCCCTGATTGCCGGTTCGCTGGTCGGCATTACCGGAGGCTGGCCGCCGCTTTTCGTGCTGGCCCTTCTGATGGTCGTCACCATGACCCTCTCGGATGTGATGAACAACACGGCCACGGCGGTGATCGCGGCACCGATCGCCGTCGACATCGCCGCCCGTCTGCAGACCAGCCCCGATCCCTTCCTGATGGCGGTGGCGGTGGGCGCCTCCTGCGCCTTCCTCACGCCCATCGGCCACAAGAACAACACCCTGATCATGGGGCCGGGCGGCTACCGCTTCGGTGATTACTGGCGGATGGGGCTGCCGCTGGAGATCCTGGTGCTGGCGGTCGCGGTGCCGATGATCGCGCTGGTCTGGCCCTTCTGATCAGGCGGGCACCGCCGCCGACGGGCGGCCCCGCGCGATGGCCGTGATCCGCGCTTCCAGCACGATCTCCTCACCGCCCGCGACGGTTGCCCGGTCGATCTCCCGCTCGAGGGTGACGGCGACATCTCCCGCTCCTTCTTCGCGCAGCAGAGCGCGGGCACGCTTTCGCGCCTCCGCTTCGGCCATCTCCAGCGCCGCTTCCAGACTGTCGGCCGGTTGCGGGGCATCGGCGGTGTGCACCAGAAAGGCGCCTTCGGGGTCGCGGCTGACGACGATCGTCACCCGCCGTGCCACCTCCCCCACCACCGCACCGATCGCGTTGCAGACCGCGTGCGCCTCGGGGATCAGCAGGGCGGTGTCGAGATACACCGCGGGCCGCGGAAAAAAGAGCGGGGCCGGTGCTCCCACCGCCACCAGCGGCCGCATCAGCCGGAAATGCAGCTCGAGGAGGTTGCGGGCGGGGGGTGGAATGGCCGGGTTGAGAGCACGGCCGAGGGCTCCGGCTGCGGCCCCGCTGTCCAGCCAGCGGGGTTCTTCCTCCATCCCGCGCAGTGCCGCCCCCGCGAGGGCCCGCGCGGTAGCCTGCTCGCAGACCTCGAACACGCGCCGCGCGAACAGCTCCACCGGCTGGCCGGCCGGCGCGCTACCCCCTGTCGGGCGCCGCGCCTCCAGGGCAGCACCCAGTCGCGCCGCCTCCACCGAGCCGGTGCGCTGGCGACCCAGCACATGGGCCGCATCGCAGGGGGTGAAACCGCTCACCCGCACCAGACCGCGCCGCGCCAGCCGTTCGAAGCAGCTCCGCAGCGCATGGCGGTCGAAGATCTCGGCGAGCTCCACCGGACCATCGGCGAGCAATTCGAAAAGCCGCGCTTCCTCCCTGCCCCCGGCACCGCCCCCGCCGACGCGCAGCCCGAAGAGGGCGTCGAATTCGCGCGGCGGCCGGGCGAGCTGGCGCTCGAGAACGGCGAGGATCCGGGGATGGCGGGACCCCAGCACGGCCAGCGGAACACGGCGCGCCGGCCCGACCAGCAATCGGCCGGCCGGATCGCGGCGGATCTCGCTGTCGCCGCCCAGTGCCACGGTTTCGAGATCGATGGCCTGGACCATGGTCTGAAAGCCGTTGATGCGGGCACCGCGCGGCGACAGCCGGGGCCGGCCGTCTTCCAGCACCACGATGTCGGTGGTGGTACCACCCATATCGGCGATCATCGCGTTGGGGATACCGCCCAGCCTGGCCGCACCGACGGTGCTGGCGGCGGGGCCCGAGAGCAGCGTCTCGACCGGCCGCTCGAGTGCGGTCTCGACCCGCATCAGCGCCCCGTCGCCGCGCACCACCATCAGCGGTGCCGGGATCCCGCGTTTCTCGAGATAGGCGCGGACGGCGTCCATCAACTTGCGGATCTCGGGCAGCAGACGCGCGTTCAGGAGCGTGGTCACGGCGCGGCGGGCGGCATCCAGCGCCCAGCTCAGCTCATGCGAGCAGGTCACCGGCAGGCCCAGGCGCGCGCGCACCAGATCGGCCACCAGCCGCTCATGGGCGGGATTGCGCACCGCGAAACGGCCGACCACCGCCACCGCCTCGACCTTGCCCGCGAGCTGCAGGAGCTCCGCCGCCACCTTCTCGGGGTCCGGCTCGTCCCGCGCATGGCCGAAGGCGTCGTGGCCGCCGGGCAGCAGAACGAGCGGGTCGGAGCCGAGCACCTCGCCGAGGCGCGCGCGCCCCAGGAGATCGCGTTCGAGACCGATCAGCACCAGTGCCGCGCGCCCACCCCGTCCCTCCACCACCGCGTTGGTGGCGAGGGTGGTGGACAGGCCAACGAGGCCGATGCTCCGGTCCGACGGCAGCTTCGCCAGCACCCCGTCGGCGGCGGCGGCGATGCCACGCATGAGATCGTCGTGGCTGGTCTCGGCCTTGGCCCGGGCGACCAGCCGGTCCGCCTCGTCGAGCAGCACGGCATCGGTGAAGGTGCCGCCGGTATCGATCCCGAGCCGCAGCGTCCTCGCCTCCTCGCCCTTCGCCGACACGCTGCCTTTGCCCTCCGCTTCCGGCATGTCGCACCCGTGAACGCGGTGCCGCTTCGTCAAAGGAAAGGCAAGGGAATTCTGTTAGGCGGGAGCGGAAAACGTTCGCCCCCGCGGTCCGGAGCCACCCCCATGCTGGCCCTGCTCAGAGCCAATCTGGCGCTGCTTTTCGGCATCGCCCTGCTGATGACCGGCCATGGCCTGCAGAGCACGCTCCTGGGCCTGCGCACCGCCATCGAGCAGTTCTCGACGATGACCTCGGGTCTGGTGCTGGCGGGCTACTTTCTCGGCCTGCTGGTGGGTTCGCTGCAGGCGCCGCGGCTCATCGTCCGCGTCGGGCATGTGCGGGTGTTCGCGGCGATGTCGGCGATCGCCTCGACCACCATTCTGTTTCATCTGCTGGTGATCGACCCGGTGAGCTGGTTCCTGTTCCGCTTCATCACCGGCTTCTGCCGGGCGGGGGTCTACGTGGTCGCCGAGAGCTGGCTCAATGCCGGCACCCCCAACGCCATGCGGGGACGGCTGCTGTCGGTCTATCTGCTGCTGCAGAACGCCGGGCTGGCGGGCGGGCCGCTGCTCCTCAACCTCGCCGCTCCGGCGGATTTCCAGCCCTTCGTGCTGGTCTCGGTGCTGGTTTCTCTGGCCGTGGTGCCGATGCTGCTGTCGGCAGTGCCGGCCCCGCCGATCGCCGCCGGCAGGCGCTTCGGGCTTCGCGATCTGTGGCAGGTCTCGCCGCTCGGCTTCGTCGGCATCTGCGGCATCGGCATCGTCCAGGGGGCGCTCTGGAGCCTGGGGCCCATCTTCGCCCGCCAGATCGGCCTCGATCTCGCCGGCGTCACCGGACTGATGGCGATCATCGCCATCGGCGGCGTCGCCCTGCAATGGCCCTTCGGGCGCCTGTCCGACCAGTTCGACCGTCGACATGTGCTGATCGTCGCCTGTCTGGCCGCGGCCATCGTGCTGCTGCCGCTGCCGCTCCTCGCTGCGCCCGGGCGGGCGTTCACCTTCGCCGCCTTCTTCCTGTTCGCCGGTCTCGCCCT
>CAYYZI010000374.1:0-3567 GCA_964475675.1 uncultured Geminicoccaceae bacterium | reverse complement strand
AAAGTTTTAACGAGTACAGAAAACTTTTATCCGAAGAAAAAACAAACAGAAGGACCCTCGGCATTCTGCCCTACATCTCCGCCTCGATCATCATGCAGCTGATGACCGCGGTCTCGCCGACCCTCGAGCAGCTCAAGAAGGAGGGCGAGGTCGGCCGCAAGAAGATCAACCAGTACACCCGCTACCTGACGGTGATCCTGTCGGCCTTCCAGGCCTACGGTCTGGCGGTGGGGCTGGAAGCGATGAGCGGACCCGGTGGCAGCGCGGTGATCGATCCCGGCTGGTTCTTCCGGGCGACCACGGTGATCACCGTGGTCGGCGGCACCATGTTCCTGATGTGGCTGGGCGAGCAGATCACCGCCCGCGGCGTCGGCAACGGCATTTCGCTGATCATCTTCACCGGCATCATCGCCCAGCTTCCGGGCGCTCTGGTGTCGCTGCTGGAGCTGGGCCGCACCGGGGTGATGTCGCCGCTGTCGATCCTCACCTTCATGCTGTTCGCGCTGGCGGTGATCACCTTCATCGTCTTCATGGAGCGGGCCCATCGCCGCATCCTGGTGCAGTATCCCAAGCGCATGGTGGGCGGCAACCGGATGGTCGGCGGCGAGAGCTCGCACATGCCGATCAAGCTCAACATCTCCGGCGTCATCCCGGCCATCTTCGCGAGCTCCCTGCTGCTGCTCCCGAGCACCATCGGCGGCTTCTCCTCCGGTGCCGGACCCGACTGGCTGCTGACCATCACCGCCATCCTGGGGCCGGGGCAGCCGCTCTATCTGGTGATCTACGCGGCGCTGGTGATCTTCTTCGCCTTCTTCTACACCTCGATCGTCTTCAACCCCAAGGAGACGGCGGAGAACCTCAAGAAGCACGGCGGCTTCATTCCCGGCATCCGCCCGGGCGAGCGCACCGCCCAGTATTTCGACTATGTGATCACCCGCCTGACCACGGTGGGGGCGATCTACCTGGCGGCGGTCACCGTGCTGCCGCAGATCCTGATCACCCAGTACGGCGTGCCCTTCTTCTTCGGCGGCACCAGCCTGCTGATCGTGGTCTCGGTGACCATGGACACGGTCGCCCAGATCCAGTCGCATCTGATCGCGCACCAGTATGAGGGGCTGATCAAGAAGGCCCGTCTGCGAGGACGCCGTCGATGAACATCATTCTTTTCGGCCCGCCGGGAGCGGGCAAGGGCACGCAGGCGGCGCGGCTCAAGGAGAAGTACGGCCTCGCCCATCTCGCCACCGGCGACATGCTGCGGGCGGCGGTGGCCGCCGGCAGCGAGCTCGGTCGCAAGGTCGAGAAGATCATGGAGCGGGGCGAGCTGGTGCCCGACGAGATGGTGGTGGCGCTGATCGCCGAGCGCATCGAGCAGCCCGATTGCGAGAAGGGTTTCATTCTCGACGGCTTTCCCCGCACCCGGGCCCAGGCCGAGGCCCTCGATCGCATGCTGGCCGAGCATGGCAAGCGGATCGACGCGGTGATCGAGATCAAGGTCGACGACGACCGCCTGATCGACCGCATCCGCAAGCGGATCGCCGAATCGGGCGCAGTACGGAGCGACGACAACGAGGAGACCTTGAAAAAACGGCTCGAGGTCTATCATCAGCAGACGGCGCCGCTTTTGCCCTATTATCGGGAGAGGGGCGTGCTATACACGGTCGACGGCATGCAGCCCATCGACGAGGTGACGCGGCAGATCGAGGCGATTCTCGACCGGCTGCGTTGACACGCGGAAATCGGATCCTATAATCCCGCCGCTTCAGGTTCCGTCCCATCCAGTCCGCCCGCGGACGGCATACCCGACACGGTAGGAGAGTTTCGAGGAGAACGGCACGTGGCGCGTATCGCCGGTGTGAACATTCCCAGCCAGAAGCCCATCTGGGTGGCGTTGACCTATATCTACGGCATTGGCCCCACCACGGCGCGCAAGATCGTCGCCGAGGTCGGAGTCGACGGGCAGCGCCGGACCAACGAGCTGAGCGACGCCGAGCTCGCCCGCATCCGCGAGAAGATCGATCGCGATGTGCGGGTGGAGGGTGATCTTCGCCGCGAGGTGGCGATGAACATCAAGCGGCTGATGGATCTCGGCTGCTATCGCGGCCTGCGCCATCGTCGGGGGCTGCCGGTTCGCGGTCAGCGCACCCATACCAATGCCCGCACACGCAAGGGCAAGGCACGTCCGATCGCGGGCAAGAAGAAGGCGACAAAGTAAACAGCCATGGCCAAGGAAACCACGCGTATCAAGCGCCGCGAGCGCAAGAACATCAGCTCCGGCGTGGCGCATGTGAGCGCCACCTTCAACAACACCATGATCACCATCACCGACCAGCAGGGCAACGCCATCTGCTGGTCGAGCGCCGGTGCCCAGGGCTTCCGCGGCTCGCGCAAGTCGACCCCCTTCGCCGCCCAGGTGGCCGCCGAAGCGGTCGGCAAGAAGGCCATGGAGCATGGCATGCGGACCATCGAGGTGGAGGTCCGCGGCCCGGGTTCGGGTCGGGAGTCGGCGCTGCGTGCCCTGTCGGCGGTGGGGCTGACCATCACCGCCATCCGCGACGTGACGCCGATCCCCCACAACGGCTGTCGTCCGCGCAAGCGCCGCCGGGTCTGAACAACCGCCTCCGGCGTTCTATCTTATGCGGTGAGGGGTCGTGCGGACGGCAGTCCGGCGACCGCTTCGCCGTTTATGCGACTCAGACGAAAGCGAGGATTCTCGTGATCCAGAAGAACTGGCAGGACCTGATCAAGCCTCAGAAGCTCAACACCATTCCGGGGCGGCAGCCGGATCGCGAGGCGACGATCATCGTCGAGCCCCTCGAGCGCGGTTTCGGCATCACGCTCGGCAATGCGCTGCGCCGGATCCTGCTCTCCTCCCTGCAGGGGGCGGCGGTGACCGCCATCCATATCGACGGCGTGCTGCACGAATTCTCCTCGATCCCCGGGGTGCGCGAGGACGTCACCGACATCGTCCTCAACCTCAAGATGCTGCCCATCAAGCTGCACAGCGAGGGCGCCAAGCGGATGTACCTCAAGGTCGAGGGTCCGGCGGTGGTCACCGCCGGCATGATCGAGCACGGCCATGATGTCGAGATTCTCGATCCCGACCACGTCATCTGCCATGTCGACCGCGGCGGCAAGCTGAGCATGGAGCTCACCGCCACCAGCGGCAAGGGCTACGTGCCGGCCTCCCAGCTCAAGAGCGAGGACGCGCCGATCGGCCTGGTCGCCGTCGATGCCATCTACAGCCCGGTGCGCAAGGCCGCCTACCGGGTCGAGAACGCCCGTGTCGGCCAGCAGACCGACTACGACCGGCTGACTCTGACGGTGGAGACCGACGGCTCGGTGAGCCCCGAGGAAGCAGTGGGCCTGGCCGCGCGCATTCTCCAGGACCAGCTCCAGCCCTTCATCACCTTCGAGGAGCCGCATGCGGTCTCCGCCGAGGAGCGGCGCCCGGATCTGCCCTTCAATCCCAACCTGCTCCGCAAGGTGGACGAGCTCGAGCTGTCGGTCCGCTCCATGAACTGCCTCAAGAACGACAACATCGTCTATATCGGCGATCTGGTGCAGAAG
>CAYYZI010000373.1:2167-3575 GCA_964475675.1 uncultured Geminicoccaceae bacterium | reverse complement strand
CCTTGGATGAGGCCGGGCGGCCCCGTGCCCTGTGGTCAGCAAGCAATGCTTCGTTTGCCGGCCAAGTCCAGTCGTTTCATGGGGGGTTCAGCCGGTGATGCCCTCGCGCCGCCCTGGCTGCAATCGAAGTGGCGCGGCAGGACGGGCCCGCGAGTGTGTCGGGCCGGAGATGGCCGTCGTCCCCGCCTCAATAGAGGTTCCAGTCGTCGATCTCATTGGTGCGGTTTGTCACCCAGGCCAGGAACTGCGACATCGAGTCGACCTGGTCGTCATGCGCGCCATGTGGAAAGGCGAGAACCTCATTCTGGAAGTCCTCGAGCCATGGCGCCTGCTCGGGCAGAAAGACCTGTCCCGCCTCGATCTTCGCCGACTGCGCCGCCATGCGGGTGACCTTGTCGGCTTCCGGGAGGATGGCGATGGGGTAAAGCGTGCCTTTCTGACAAAGATCCTGAATGAGCTGGGTTCCCGAGGCCTTATCCTCGATGAGGACCTGAGCGCCGGGCTCCGCCGCTGCACAGTCGATGATGAGCCGCTCGAGGCTCGGGAAGTCGAGCCGGCGGCGCACCACGCGCACGAGGTAATATCGAGACCCCACCACGTACCAGAGCGTTCCCACCGAGTAATCGCTGAGCTCGCTCGCCTTTGAGGCGGTGTCCCAACTCCAGACCCGCAGGATGATCTCAGCGGGATCGGGCAGCTCTGTGTATCGCCGGAACCAGTCCCCGCGCACAAGATTGCCTTCGGGCGGCACCGGCGCCTGCTGATACTGGGCGGCGAAGGCGTAGGTCCCCATGTTTTCCTTGATGCGCTCGAGGAGCGCGCGGGGCTCGCGCTCGGGGTGAAGGAGGTCGCCGATGGCCCGCTGTTTGGTGAGACCGGGACCGATGGCAATGGTCTGCGGCGCCTCGGCGATGGCCGGCAGATTGAGATGGACCCAGCCGCCCCGCGCCAAGAGATGAGCGACGAGATCGTCGGGGTGCAGTCGCTGCATGACGACGATGATCACACCCTTCTCCTTGTCATCAAGGCGTGAGAGCAGCGTCGTGTCGAACCACTCGACAACCCGCCGGCGCAAGGGCTTGGACAGGGCATCCTGGGCCTTGATCGGATCATCGATGATGATGATATCACCGCCCCGGCCGGTGAGTGTGCCCCCCACCGTGGTGGCGAGCCGATAGCCGCCGCGGGTGAACATCACCTCGGTCTCGGTGTTCTTCTTGGGATCGATGCGGGTTTGCGGAAAGATCCGTTGGTACCACGGGTTCTCAACGACCATCCGGAACAGACGCGCGTGGCTCACCGCCAAGGCATCGGCATAACTGGCCGTGATAATGCGCCGCCTCGGATCATGGCCGAGCACCCACGCCGGAAAGGCGATCGTCGCACAGATCGACTTCAGGTAACGCGG
>CAYYZI010000373.1:0-2067 GCA_964475675.1 uncultured Geminicoccaceae bacterium | reverse complement strand
CTCGAGGAACCGCTCGATGATTTCGGCGTCCGAGCTGGAAAGCTCTTCATCGGCGTGCGCGTCGAGCTGATTGACGAGATAGCGCTCGGCGAGGGGCAGGAGAAGAGCAAGCGCGCGGGAATCTCCCTTGGCTGCTTTGGCGACGAGACTCTTGATGGCCGCCCGCTGTTTGCTCACGCGCTTGATCGTGTTGCCTTCCCGGATTCTGATGCGCTCGCTCAGTTCCTCGGCAAGATCCGTGGCAAGGTTCTTGGTGCCTTTGGGCCGGCCCTTGGGATTGCCGGACTGGCCTTTTTTGAACCGCGTATGCTTGGGTGGCCGGCCGTATCCGACCTCATAGTCACCGCATCGCCTCACGCCGGCCTGAGACGCCTTGTTGCTCATCACCCGATCTCCGCGTTCTGATCAAAACCGCGATCACGTGCGGGTTCTTGTTTTGCCGTGTGGGAACCTTTCTCGCGTGCCGCCGCGAGCTCAGCGAACGTCATCCCGCTCTCGGCGTGGACCGCCTCGAGAGCGGCGTGCCTGGCCAGGCGGCCCAGAGCGACATCAACGTAACGGGGATCGATCTCGATGCCGTAGCCGATATGCCCCGTGCGCGCGGCGGCAAGCAGAGTGGTCCCCGAACCGGCGAACCCGTCGAGAACGATTCCGCCGCGCCGCGAACAGTCGCGGATCGCATCGGCGACCATGCGCACCGGCTTTACCGTCGGGTGCATGGCCAGCGCCTCGGCGCGCTCCGGCCCAAACGTATTGACGCCCGGATACGACCAGACATTGGTGCGATGGCGTCCATATCGGCCGAGCGCGACATTATTTATGTGGGCTCCGGTGCCCGCCTTGAAGACGAAGACGAGTTCGTGCTGGGAGCGGTAAAATGAGCCCATCCCGGCGTTCGTCTTGACCCACACGCACACGTTCTTGAGCTCGGCATACGCTTGCCGGCCGGCGGCCAGCAGCGCGTCCATATGGCGCCAGTCCATGCAGATGAAGTGGATAGCGCCATCGACGCTGTGGGCGACGTGATGGCCGAACGCTGTTGCCAGAAATCTGGTGAATGCGGCTGTGCTCATCTCGCCGGACGCCATGGCGAACTCACGATGACGCACCCGGCCGAGGCCCGAGACATGCCTGTTGATGGGCACATTATAGGGCGGATCCGTAAACACCATCTGCGCCTTCCGGCCGGCCATCAGGCGGGTGTAAGCCGTTGCGTCCAGTGCATCGCCGCAAAGCAGGCGATGCCGGCCGATCCGCCACAAATCACCCGGGCGCGAGACCGCCGGGACCTCGGGGTCGAGCGCAGGCACCTCATCGGCGGGATCACTCTCATCGACGTCGTCGCCGATCAACACATCGATCTCGCCGGTCTCAAAGCCGGTGATCTCGACATCGAAATCGACCTCACAGGCGACAAGTTCTTCCAGCTCGGCCGCGAGGATCTCGAGATCCCAGCCGGCGTCCAGCGCAATCCGGTTGTCGGCTAGGGCCAATGCCCGCTTCTGAGCGGGGCTCAAATGACAAATCCGGATGGCGGGGACGACAGCGAGGCCGAGTTGCTTGGCCGCCGCCAACCGACCGTGGCCGGCGATGAGGACGCCGTCCTCGTCGATCAGCACCGGATTGGTGAACCCGAACTCTTTGATGCTGGCCGCGATCTTGGCGATCTGTTGCCGCGAATGCGTGCGCGCATTGCGCGGATTGGCGGTCAGCGCCGTCGTCGGAAGCTCTTCAAAAGTCATAGACTCGCACATGTTTATCTCATCTGTCACTGATGTTGCCGGCAGAATCTGCGCGGATTCCGCCAGAGCGTCAAATAACAAAGTCAGGGAACCTGGGATGTGTGAGTTTGTACTTTAGATATTCTATAGAGAAATACAGTAATGTCCTTAATTGGTAGACATTTACTTGTCGAGTTTTAACGATATTTTGTCGGCAAGCCTTTCGCATGCCTGGCGCACTGCTGGGGGTTCAACCATCACGGAGTCTTTGGCAATTGCCGCGTAGGAACGCCCGAAGCGCTGGCGCTCGAACAGCCATCTCAGATGCTTTGCACGCTGTGGCGAG
>CAYYZI010000372.1:0-3599 GCA_964475675.1 uncultured Geminicoccaceae bacterium | reverse complement strand
CGAGATCGGCTGTTCGAGCTGCTCCTCGACGGTACGGCGGGCGATCTCGGCGGGAAAGGGCGGCAGCCGGTCCTGCAGGGTGGAAAGATCCCGCGCCACCTGCTCGCCCAGCAGATCGGCCCGGGTCGACAGGCTCTGGCCGAACTTGATGAAGCTGGGGCCAAGTTCCTGGAGAGCCGTTGCCAGACGCTGCCCGGGGCGGCCGGCGGCGGCCTTGTTCTGGAAGCGGTCCACGAGGCGCAGCAGCGGCCGGGTCTGGGGCAGCAGATCGAGCGGAAACAGGGCGTTGTGGCGGGCCAGGGTGCGGGCGATGCGGATGGCGCGCCAGAGATTGCGGGCGGTACGCAGCATCGACGGCGCTCAGATCCGCCAGCCGGAATGAATGGCGGCGATGCCGGTCGAGAGATTGCGCCAGGAGACGTTGGCGAAGCCCGCCTCGGTGATCAGGCGGGCGAAGGTCGGCTGGTCGGGAAAGCGTCGGATGCTCTCCACCAGATAGCGGTAGCTGTCTTCGTCATCGGCAACGATCCGCCCGAGCAGCGGTACCATGGTGAAGGAATAGGCGTCGTAGAGGCGGTCCAGGAGCGGCACCACCACCCGGCTGAACTCCAGACACAGCAGCCGGCCACCGGGCCGCAGCACGCGCCGCATCTCCGAGAGTGCCCGGTCGATGCGGGTGACGTTGCGGATGCCGAAGGCGATGGTGACCGCGTCGAAGCGGCGGTCGGGAAAGGGCAGGGCCTCAGCATCGCCGGCCACCCAGTCGATCTCGCCGAGCCAGCCGGCATCGAGGGCCCGGTCGCGGCCCACCCCCAGCATGTCGGGATTGATGTCGCACAGGGTCACTCGGGCGGCGCCGTCCAGCCGCTCCAGCAGGCGGAAGGCGACGTCGCCGGTGCCGCCGGCGAGGTCCAGGAGATGCATCCCCGGCCGCGGATAGAGCCAGTCGATGAGGGCTTCCTTCCACAGCCGGTGGACGCCGGCGCTCATCAGATCGTTCATCAGATCGTAGCGCTGCGCCACCCGGGCGAAGACCTCGCGCACCAGCCGTGCCTTCTCGGCCGGATCCACCGGCGTCTCGCCGAAGGAATGCGCCAGTTCCTCGACGGCGGAGGCGGCGGCCGTCTGCCGGCTTGTGGGGGATCGCTTGGCCATGCCATTACCTGTGCTGCAGGCGGAACGCCGTGACGCCTTGTAGGCGAGGCCCGGGACGCCGGCAAGCCGCCGCTGGGAGACCGTGCACGAATGCCCGAACTGCCGGAAGTCGAGACCACCATGCGGGCCCTGGCGGCCCGTCTGCGCGGCCGCCGGGTGCTGCGACTGGAGCGCCGGGCGGCGCGGTTGCGGGAGCCGCTGGCGACTGATCTGGAACAGAGGGTGAACGGCCGTCGGATGGTCGATTTCTCGCGTCGCGCGAAATACATCCTGGTCCACTTCGACGTTCCGGAGATCCTGCTCCTGCATCTCGGGATGTCCGGCCGCCTCGTCTTCGACGGGCCGCCGCAGGGCCGGCACGAGCATCTGACCTTCCACTGCGAGGGCGGCACCGTGCTGCGTTTCGTCGATCCCCGGCGCTTCGGCCTGGCGCTGCTGGTCGCCGGCGGCGATCTGGCGAGCCATCCCCGCCTGGCCGGGCTGGGGGTCGAGCCGCTGTCGGCGGAATTCGACGGGGAAGTCCTGGAGAGGCTGCTGCGGGGCCGTTCCTGCAGCATCAAGGCCGCCCTGCTCGATCAGCGGGTGGTCGCCGGGCTCGGCAACATCTATGCCTGCGAGGCGCTGTTCCGGGCGGGCATCTCGCCGCGGCGGCGGGCCGGCAACCTCGGCCCCCGGCGCTGCCGGCGACTGGCCCGGGCGATCCGCGATGTGCTGGAGGAGGCGATCGCCGCCGGCGGCTCCTCGCTCAGGGACTATGTCGGCGCCGACGGGCAGATCGGCAATTTCCAGAGCGATTTCCGGGTCTACGGGCGGGAAGGGGAGGCCTGTCCGGGCTGCGGCGCCGAAGTGCGACGCATTGTCCAAGGCGGGCGCTCCACCTTTTTCTGTGCCCGCTGCCAGCGCTAGTCCGCTCGGGACTGGACGGGCGGTGGCAGCGTGGTGTTAATACGCGCCGCCTTTCGGTCGCCGGCCCCGGCGGCCGCCAAGACCCGAAAGCCATGAACAACGGGTCCGTGCCGGCACGATCCGGCCCGCGGGCCACGAGGAGGACACGCCATGGCGTACGAAACCATTCTGGTCGAGCAGCGCGGCCGCGTCGGCCTGGTGACGCTCAACCGGCCCAAGGCCCTGAACGCCCTCAACAGCAAGCTGATCGCCGAGCTCAACGCCGCCCTCGACGCCTTCGAGGCCGACCCGGCGGTGGCCGTCATCGTCCTCACCGGCTCGGAGAAGGCCTTCGCCGCCGGCGCCGACATCAAGGAGATGATGGAAAAGAACTTCATGGACGCCTTTCAGAGCGATTTCATCGCTCCCTGGCAGCGGGTGGCCCACCGCAGGAAGCCGATCATCGCCGCGGTCGCCGGCTATGCGCTGGGCGGCGGCTGCGAGCTGGCCATGATGTGCGACATCATCATCGCCGCCGACAATGCCAAGTTCGGTCAGCCGGAGATCAATCTCGGCACCATCCCCGGCGCCGGCGGCACCCAGCGTCTGACCCGGGCGGTGGGCAAGTCCAAGGCGATGGAAATGGTCCTCACCGGCCGCATGATGTCGGCGGCCGAGGCCGAGCGCGCCAATCTGGTGAGCCGGGTGGTGCCGGCGGCGGATCTGCTCGACGAAGCGATGTCCCTGGCCGAGACCATCGCCGCCAAGTCGCAGCCCATGGTGCAGATGGCCAAGGAAGCGGTCAATCGGGCCTTCGAGACGACCCTCGCCGAGGGCTTGCGCTTCGAGCGCAGAATGTTCTATTCCACCTTCGCCACCGAGGACCGCAGCGAGGGCATGGTGGCGTTTGTCGAAAAACGCAATCCGAGTTTCAAGGACCGCTGAACCCCCCGGGCCCAGCGGCCGGGCGTGATTGACGCCGCCGCATGTCGGGGCTATAGGTCCGCGCCTGCAACGGAGCGAGAGGATATCCGTGGCACACAGCCGCTCTGCCAAAAAGCGCGTTCGCCAGACGATCAAGCGGACGCTGCGCAACCGTAGTCGCAAGACCCGCATCCGGACCTTCGTCCGGCGTGCCGAGGAGGCCATCGCCGCCGGCGATCCCGAGACTGCCCGCGCCGCCTTCGTCAAGGCGGAATCAGAGCTGCGCAAGGGCGTCAGCAAGGGCGTCCTGCACATGAACACCGCCGCCCGCAAGATTTCCCGGCTGTCGCGCCGGGTCAAGATGCTGGCGGCACCCCCCTCGAACGCCTGAGGCTTCGCCCGCGGGCCCGGCTTCGCCCGGGCCGGCACCGGCGGCCGGCAGCCCGGAGGATGGTGGGCGGACCCCGTCATTCGTTGAGATTCTGCGGGGGCAATCTCAACCAGAGAGCGAAAAACCTCGTTCGCGGTTCGATCCCCTTGTCAGGTTTGGAGGCCGGGTTTACCCTTCGCGATGGCTTTCGGACCCACCTGCCAGGTTCGAAACCCGGCTCTTTTTTCGTCTCCGACATCGAAGT
>CAYYZI010000371.1:0-3599 GCA_964475675.1 uncultured Geminicoccaceae bacterium | reverse complement strand
GGTGCGCCATCGCGAAGCTCATTTAGGCATTTCCACCCATACATAACCAGGGAGTTGCACCATGTACCGACCAACCAGCATGCTGCTCGGGGCAGCGGCGCTGTTGACCGTGGGAACCGGAATGGCGGCAGCGGAAACCCTGATCGCCACCGTCGGCCCGATGACCGGTCAGTATGCCGCGTTCGGCGAGCAGATGAAGCGCGGCGCCGAGGCCGCGGTGCGCGACATCAACGCCGCCGGCGGTACTCTCGGCGACCAGCTGGCCCTCGAGATCGGCGATGATGCCTGCGATCCCAAGCAGGCGGTGGCGGTCGCCAACCAGCTCGTCAACAAGGGCGTGGTCTTCGTCGCCGGCCATTTCTGCTCGAGCTCGTCGATCCCGGCATCCAACGTCTATGCCGAGGAAGGCGTGCTGATGATCTCGCCGGCCTCGACCAATCCGCAGCTCACCGAGCGCGGCCTCGACAACGTGTTCCGGGTCTGCGGTCGTGACGACCAGCAGGGCCAGGTGGCGGCCAACTATGTGGTCGACAACAAGGTCGGCACCAAGATCGCCATCCTTCACGACAAGAGCGCCTACGGCAAGGGTCTCGCCGACGAGTTCAAGAAGCAGCTCAACAAGCGTGGCGTGAAAGAGGTGATGTACGAGGCCATCACCCAGGGCGACAAGGACTTCTCCGCGCTGATCACCAAGATGAAGCAGCTCGGCGTGGATCTCATCTATCTCGGCGGCTACCACACCGAGGCCGGTCTGATCGTGCGTCAGGCGGCGGAGCAGGGGCTGAAGGCGCGCCTGATGTCGGGTGACGCGCTGGTCACCGACGAGTTCTGGCAGATCACCGGCGAGACCGGCCAGGGCACCCTGATGACCTTCAGCCCGGATCCGCGCAAGAACCCGGCCGCCGCCGAGGTGGTCAAGCGCTTCCAGGAAGAGGGCTACGATCCCGAGGGCTACACCCTCTACACCTACGCTGCCATCCAGGTGTTCGACCAGGCCGCCGAGAAGGCCGGCTCGACCGATCTCGACGCGCTGATCGATGCGCTGCGTAACAGCGAGTTCGATACCGTGCTCGGCACCATCAAGTTCGACAGCAAGGGCGACGTCCTCGGCTCGAACTACACCGTCTACATCTGGGACAACGGCAAGTACCGGGAAATCGAAGGCTGACCGGTCGGCCGAATTCGGGAAAGGGCCGGGCCTTCGGGCCCGGTCCCACGTTCCGACCGGTCGCCCGTGGCGGCCGGTCGGCATGTTGAGGGGGGAAAGGCCATGCCGGTTCTGAACCGGGTTGCCGAATATGGCGAGGAGCTGGTCGCCTGGCGCCGGGACCTGCACGCCCATCCCGAGCTCGCCTACGAGGAACGGCGCACCGCCGCCTTCGTCGCCGAAAGGCTGCGCAGCTTCGGTGTCGACGAGGTACATACCGGCATCGGCGGCACCGGAGTGGTGGGCGTGCTGCGGGCCGGCAGCGGCCAAGGTTCGATCGCCCTGCGCGCCGACATGGACGCCCTGCCGATCCAGGAGGAGACCGGCGCCGCCTGGGCCTCGCGGAACGCCGGCAAGATGCATGCCTGCGGCCATGACGGCCACACCACCATGCTGCTGGGGGCGGCCCGCTATCTGGCCGAGACCCGTCGCTTCGACGGCACCGTCTATCTGATTTTCCAGCCTGCCGAGGAAGGGTTGTCGGGGGCCAAGGCGATGCTCGAGGATGGCCTGCTCGAGCGCTTTCCCGCCGATCGGGTGTTCGGCATGCACAACTGGCCGTGGCTCGAGCCCGGTGTGTTCGCGGTCCATTGCGGTCCGGCGATGGCCGCCTCGGACGAGTTCCGGATCCGCCTCGAGGGCCAGGGCTGCCATGCCGCCATGCCGCATCTGGGGCGTGATCCGATCATCGCCGGCTGCGCCCTGGTGCAGGCCCTGCAAAGCCTGGTCGCACGCGAGACCGACCCGCTCGAGGCGCTGGTGCTGTCGGTTACCTGCTTCCATGCCGGCGATGCCTACAATGTGGTTCCGCAGACCGCCGAGCTGGTGGGCACGGTGCGCACCTTCCGCGCCGATCTCCGCGATCGCGCCGAAGCCCGCGTGCGCGAGATCACCCGAGGCGTCGCGGCGACCTTCGGGATTGCCATCGAGGTCGACTACCGGCGCGGCTATCCGGCCACCGTCAACACCGCCGGGGAGGCCGAGCTCTGTGCCGCGGTGGCGGCCGAGATCGCCGGCGAGGAAGCGGTGCGGCGGAACGAGCCGCCTTCCATGGGATCCGAGGATTTCGCCTTCATGCTGGAACGCCGTCCCGGCGCCTATGTCTGGCTGGGCCAGGGCGGAGCCGCCGAGGGGCGGATCCTGCACAGCCCCTTCTATGACTTCAACGACGAGATCCTGCCCCATGGCGTCAGCTACTGGGCGCGCCTCGTCGAACGGCTGCTGCCGGCCGCCGGCGCGGACTGAGGAAAACCCGCAGGCGATCCGCCTCATAGGGTGCCGCGGCAGGGGCATCCGCTGTTGCCGCCCGCCCCTGTTCCGTTAAGATCCTGTTAACAAACGGATCGGGACGGAGTGATGAGCGAAGAACGATATCCGGGGGAGCGCCGCGGGCTGACGCTGTTTCTCGAGGATCTGGCGCCGGTGGTGGCGCTGGAGCTGGGCGAGAGCTGTCTGCTGCATCACGCCATACGCGCCGCCCTGCGCTCCCGCAGTCTGCAACGGCTCAGGCATGCACGCCGTCTCTTCAACCATCTGCCGCGGGAGGTCCGCCAGCGCCTGTCGGAAGCCCTCCTCCAGCATTCGGCGCCGCTGCCCAGCCGCGAGCTGCTGCTGGCCGATTATGCGCGCCGACCGCCGGCGTCGGTAGTGGCCTTCGAGAGCAGCGAGCGGCATGAAAGCGATCCCCTGCCGCAGCCCGAGCTCCAGCACGAACTGACCTCCTCCGCCGACCTCCGGGTCACCATCCGTCCCGGCACGCTGCCGGCGGTGGCGGCGCAGAGGCTGCGGGCCATCGCCGATCTCATCGAGCAGGACCGCCGACTGCTCTCGCCCCGCTTCTGGCGCGAGCGTCAGCTCGACGATCTGGCCGGCAACGACCAGGCCGACTGCCGCTGAGACGGAGCCGCGGCGCGGCCCCCCTCGCCGACGTCTATTCCTGGGGTTGAGCCTCGCCCTCGGGGGCGCTTTTCTGCTGTTCCGCCTTGGCCCGGGCCACCGCCTCGTCGAGCTCGGTCTGCGAACAGAGGCCGAGCAGGACCGGGTCGCGCGGGCGGATCTCGGCGCTCTTCCAGTGGGTGCGGTCACGAACCGCCTGCACCGTGTTCTTGGTAGTGCCCAGCAGGCGGCAGATCTGCTGATCGCTCAGCTCGGGATGATGGCGCAGCAACCAGGCGATGGCATCGGGACGATCCTGACGCTTGGAGAGCGGCGTGTAGCGCGGCTCCTTGCGCTTGGGCAGCTTGACCTCGTCGGCCACCGATTTGGCCATCTTGAGACGCGCCTTGGGATCCTTCTGGCAGCGCTCGATCTCTTCCCGGGTGAGGATGCCGGCGCCGATCGGATCGAGACCGCGGATCCCGGTCGCCACCTCGCCATCGGCGATGGCCTTGAC
>CAYYZI010000370.1:0-3601 GCA_964475675.1 uncultured Geminicoccaceae bacterium | reverse complement strand
CGGGGTCGAGCCCGGCTTCGCGGAAGGCGTCCTTGTTGTAGTACATGACGATGGTCGAGCGCTGGAATGGAATGCCCCAGGTCTTGCCGAGCGCCCGGCTGTTGGCCATCAGCGCCGGATAGAAGGAGTCGAGCCAGGCCTTGCCGCTCTCGCCCACCAGATCGTCGAAGGGGACGATGGCGTCCTGCTCGATGAGCTCGAAGATGTCGATGGCGAACATCACCGAGAGCTGGGCCGGTTCGCCGGCCTTGAGGGCGGCCAGGGCCTTGATGCGGGCATCGTTGTAGTTGCCGGCATAGATGGCCTTGACCGAGATGTCGGGGTTTTCCTTCATGAAATCGGCGACCAGCCCGTCGACGATCTTGGTCAGCGGCCCGCCCACCGCCACCGGGTAGTACATGGTAAGCTCGGTCTTGGCCGTCGCCGGAGCGGCGGCGAAGGCGCCCGCCGCGGCCAGTGCCCCGGCCGCCAGCATCGCCCGGATGCCGCCCCGTTTCGGCTTGCGCAATGCCACTGTCATGGTCTGCCTCCCTTGCTCGTGGTGGCCGCGATCCGGACCGGCGCCGGATCGGTGCCCAAGAGCCCGATGGAGCCGCTCTCGCGGCGGCCGCTTCGGGCGTCGAACAGATGCAGATGCTCGGGCGACCAGCCGATGCGGATCGGCGTGCCGGAGGCCGCCCGGAACCGTCCGGCGACGCGGATGCCGAGGCGCTGGCTGCCGATTCTGGCGGAAACCACGGTGTCGGCGCCGAGATAGTCGGTCGCCAGCAGTTCGGCGGGGATGCCGCCCTCGGCCAGGATCCGCACATGCTCGGGGCGGATGCCCAGCACCCGGCCGCGGCCGGGGCCGCTGCCGACCACCGCCGTGGAGCCGGCGATGACCGCGCCTTCGGGCCCGTCCTCGAGGGTCAGCAGGTTCATCGGCGGAGTGCCGATGAAGCTCGCCGCGAACAGGGTCGCCGGTCGCTCGTACAGCTCGTCGGGGCCGCCCTCCTGCTCGATCCTGCCGGCCCGCATGAGGATGATCCGGTCGGCCATGCTCATGGCCTCGGCCTGATCGTGGGTGACATAGACCACGGTCATGGCCAGGCGGCGCTGCAGGGCCCGCAGTTCGATCCGCATCTCCTGCCGCAGCTTGGCGTCGAGATTGGAGAGCGGTTCGTCCATCAGGCAGATCGGATGCTCGCTGATGATCGCCCGGGCCAGTGCCACCCGCTGGCGCTGGCCGCCCGAGAGCTGCGCCGGCTTGCGGTCGAGCAGATCGGAGAGACCCACGAGCTCCGCCACCCGGGCGAGCCGCCGCTCGCGCTCGCCGCGATCCACTCGCCGCACCTTGAGACCGAACAGGATGTTCTCGCGCACATCGAGATGGGGAAACAGGGCGTAGGACTGGAAGACCATGGACAGGCGCCGCTCCGCCGGTGCCGCCCGGGTCATGTCGCGGCCGTCGATCCGCACGCGGCCGGAGCTGGGCTCCTCGAGCCCGGCGAGGATGCGAAGCGTGGTCGACTTGCCGCAGCCGGAGGGCCCCAGCAGGACCACGAAGCTGCCCTCCTCGACCGCGAAGGATACGCCGTCGACGGCGCGGGTCGCCCCCCACAGCTTGGTGATCTCCTCGACCTCGATCGCCGCCATCACCCGGCCCTCGCCCCGGCGCCCGGGAGCGGCCGCCGGTGTCCCCCCTGTAAGAACTTGCACGGAATCCGTAACGATCCGCTCATCCTCCTGTCAATCGCCAAACGCCGCGCGGTCGGCCGGCGGTCGCGCCGGCGGGCCCTCCCGCTGCTCGCTCACCACCAGACGGGTGCCCGCGGCCTCCAGACAGGCATTGATCTCGGGCGGCGGCGCGGCATCGGTGAACAGGGCATCGATCTCTCCCACATGGCCGAGGCGGATCATGGCGTCGCCGTGAAACTTGCCGGCATCGGCGACGACGAAGCGGCGCCGGGCGATTTCCATGGCCGCGCGGGAGGTGCGCATGTCGCGATAGTCGTAATCCAGGAGATTGCCCTCGGGATCGATGGCGCCGATGCCGAAGATGCCGTAGCTGACCCGGAAGCCTTCGAGGAAATCGGCGGCCGCAGTGCCGATGATCGCCAGATCGCGGTTGCGCACCATGCCGCCGGCCAGCACGATCTCGAAATCGGTGTTCTGGCAGAACAGCCACACCACCCCGACATGGTTGGTGATGATGCGCAGGCCCTTGTGCTCGAGCAGCGCCTCGGCCACCGCTTCGGTGGTGGTGCCGATATCGATGAACAGGGAGGCGCCGTTGGGGATCTCCGCGGCCACCGCGCGGGCGATGCACCGCTTGGCCTCGGCCCCGCGCACCCGGCGGTTGGCGTAGGCCAGACGGTCGCGTCCGGTGGGCAGGCCGGCACCGCCGTGATAGCGCTGGACGAGGTTGCGGCGGGCCAGCTCGATGATGTCGCGGCGGATGGTCTGCTGGCTGACCCCGAACTCGTCGGCGAGGCTGCCGATGGAAGCGAAGCCGCGGTCGCGGACGATGCCGACGATGGCGCTCTGGCGGTCGTTGAGGCCGAGCCAGCGGGCGTCGGGTGTGCTACGCATGGGGCGTCGATCCGGTTCCGGCCCGGGCCCCTCGGCAGGGCCGGGCGCGGGGACATGGCTAGCATGATCCGCCATGGGATGTAAGGTTTCTTCCAGGAGGGGGCGGCCCGATGCGGCTCTATCGCGATTTCACCAGCCAGGAAGCGCTCGACCGCGAATACAATGTGGCGGCGGCCAGCGCCGATGCCGAGGCGCGGATGGCCGGCTGGCAGGCGCGCAGCGCGCGGGTGCTGGAGCAGATCGAGGTCCGCCGCGGGCTGCGCTACGGCCCCACCCGGGCCGAGCATCTCGACTTCTTCCCCGCCGGTCCGGGCGCGCCGCTCCACATCTTCGTCCATGGCGGCTACTGGCGACGCTTCGCCGCCGCCGATTTCGCCTTCCTCGCCCCGGCCATCACCGAGGCCGGCATCAGTCTCGCCAACGTCAACTACGCGCTCTGCCCGGAGGTCCCCATCTCCGAGATCGTGCGCCAGATCAGGGCGGCGGTGGCCTGGTGCTTCGGCCGTGCCGGGGAGCTGGGCATCGATCGCGAACGCATCACCATTTCCGGCCATTCCGCCGGCGGCCATCTGGTGGCCATGGCGCTGGCCACCGACTGGCCCGGCGCCTACGACCTTCCCGCCGAGATCCTCGGGGGCGGCATTGCCATCAGCGGCCTGTTCGACCTCGCACCCCTGCGCTTCACCTATCTGCAGCCGGCCCTGCAGCTCGACGGCGACGAGATCCTGCGTTCCAGCCCGATCCACCACATTCCGCACCATGCCCCGCCCCTGACGGTGGTGGTGGGAGGAGCGGAGACCGCCGAGTTCCGTCGCCAGAGCCGCGATTTCTTCGCCGCCTGGCGGGCGGCCGGGCTGGACGGGCACTGGCTGGAGCCGGCCGGGCTCGACCATTTCACCGTGCTGGAGGAGCTGGAGCGGCCCGACAGCGAGCTGTTCGGCGCCCTGCTCGGCTGCGCCTTCGGCGAATGAGCGGCTTTATAAACAAGAAGGTCGTCAACTATTCCTCCGTCTTTGTAGCACATTGCGGA
>CAYYZI010000369.1:0-3614 GCA_964475675.1 uncultured Geminicoccaceae bacterium | reverse complement strand
GGGCGCGGGGCTGCATGCGGGCCGGGACTTCCTCCGACAGGAGCTCGAGCAGCAGCTCAGCCATCCCCGGCTCCGCCGCTCCGCGAGGCGATCCAGGCCTCGGCACAGGCCTTGGCCAGGGCGCGCACGCGGGCGATGTAGGCCTGGCGCTCGGTGGCGCTGATCACCCCGCGGGCATCCAGCATGTTGAACAGATGGCTGGCCTTGAGAACCTGATCGTAGGCCGGCAGCGGCAGTCCGCATTCGAGGATGTGCGCGCATTCCCGCTCGGCATCCTCGAAATGACGGAACAGCATGTCGGTATCGGCGAGCTCGAAATTGTACTTCGAGTATTCCCGCTCGCTCTGCAGGAAGACGTCGCGATAGCGGACGCCGCGCCCGTTCCAGTCGAGATCGAAGACGTTCTCGACACCCTGCACATACATCGCCAGGCGCTCCAGCCCGTAGGTCAGCTCCCCGGAAACCGGTCGGCAGTCGATCCCCCCCACCTGCTGGAAATAGGTGAACTGGGTGACCTCCATGCCATCGCACCAGACCTCCCAGCCCAGCCCCCAGGCGCCGAGGGTGGGACTTTCCCAGTCGTCCTCGACGAAGCGCAGATCGTGCAGGGTGGGATCGATGCCGAGCGCATACAGGCTCTTCAGGTAGAGCTCCTGGATATCGGGCGGCGAGGGTTTGAGGATCACCTGGAACTGGTAATAGTGCTGCAGCCGGTTGGGATTCTCGCCGTACCGGCCGTCGGTGGGTCGGCGCGAGGGCTGGACATAGGCCGCGTTCCAAGGCTCGGGGCCGAGGGCACGCAGGGTGGTGGCGGGATGGAAGGTGCCGGCGCCCACTTCCATGTCGTAGGGCTGGAGCAGGATGCAGCCATGCTCCGCCCAGTACTGCTGCAGGCGCAGCACCAGTTCCTGAAAGGCGCGTGGAGCCTCAGTGCTCACCGATCGTTGGCCCGTTTCGCTTCGCCGCGTTCGCCTGCCGGCTTATTGTGCAGTGCGAAAAGCGTAGACAGCATGCCGGTGACGGTCAAGTCGCGGCCGGGGGCTGCGGAGGATTGAGGCGGCACTGCTCGCGCGAGGGGCAGTTGGTGCCGGGCGGCACATAGGCGCCGCATTTCGGGCAGGGCACGAGGTCCACCGCCTGCTCCGAAGGTCGGGTGCGCCAGCGGTTCCAGCGCCGCCCGGTGGCGGCCACCGGCTGCTTCTGTTCGCGCGCCTGCAGGAACTTGAAGACCCGCCAGACCCCGGCGATCACCAGGATGGTGAAGAGCAGCTTGGACAGCGAGAAACCGAACATCCAGATCCATCCGCTAGTGCCGGCGTGCCGCGCGGCTCAGAGCCCGTAGCGGCTGCGCAGCAGGCGTTCCTCGATACGATACAGGAGCGCATCCGCCAAGGCTTCGCTGGCGCCGCCTGGCGTCAGGCTGCGCCACCAGGCCTGGCGCGGCGGATTGACGAGGCGCAGGCGCAGCTGCTCGCCATAACGCTCGCGCAGCACGCTGCGCATCTCACCCAGCCCGTCGACGAGGCCGATCGCGGCGGCGGCCTGGCCGCTCCAGACCCGACCGCTGAACAGCTCCTCTTCGGCGATGCGAAGACGCGATCCGCGCCGCTCGCGCACAAAGGCCTTGAAACGCTCGTACACATCGCCCTGCAGCTCGTCCAGCACGGCGAGGTCCTCGGGCCGCTCCTCGCGGAACGGATCGAGAAAGGCCTTGCGTTCGCCCTTGGTGTGCACGCGCCGCTCGATCCCCAGCCGCGTGATCGCCTCGGTGAAGCCGAAGCTGGCGCTGATCACGCCGATGCTGCCGACGATCGAGCAGGGATCGGCGTGGATCTCGTCGGCCGCGCATGCCAGCCAGTAGCCCCCGGAGGCCGCGATATCCTCGACGAAGGCCAGCACCGGCAGCTCCTTTTCGGCCGCCAGGGCACGGATCCGGGCGGCGATCAGCGAGGCCTGGGCCGCCGACCCGCCCGGACTGTCGATGACCAGCGCCACCGCCTTGGCACCGCGCATGGCGAACGCGCGGCGCAGCGGCCGGTCGAGGCCGGCGAGGGACAGCCCGCCCCGCCTGAGCGGCAGCATGCCGACCACCCCGGCCAGACGCACCACCGCCACCACCGGTCGCCCGAAGCGTAGACCGGGCAGCGTCAGCAGGCGATCCTTCAGCGCCGTCATCCGCCTTCTCCACCGGCTGGCAGCAGATCGAGCGGTGCCATTTCCCGCAACACCTTTTCCGCTTCCGGCGTGAACCGGCCATCCGCTTCGTGCAGCACCAGCCCGCGCAGCAGATGGGAGGGGCTGCGCACCGCCTTGCGGGCGAGCAGCAGCAACCGGCCCGCCTCCCTGCTGTCGGCACGCGGCCACAGCGGAAAGACGCGGAGATCGCCGCAGGCTTCGGCGAGATGACGAACGATCTCCGCCAGACGATCGCAGCGATGCACCAGCAGCAGATAGCCGCGCGGCAGGAGGCGTCGCAGACAGGCCTCGATCCATGCGCCCAGGGACAGGCTTTCGACGGTCGCGCCACGACGCTGCGGCGCCGCCGGAGTGCCGCGCCCGGGAGCCGAATAGGGAGGATTGGTCATCACCAGATCGAACTCCCGTTGCCGCAGCGCGGCGGGCGGATCGGCGATATCCCCCTCGATCACCCGGATCCGCTCCTCGAATCCGTTTTCGCGCACATTGCGCGTGAGCAACAGCGCCATTTCGGGGTCGCGCTCGAGCGCGACGATGCGGCAATCGGGCAGCCGCGCTGCCAGACAGAGGCTGGCCGCCCCGGTACCGGCACCGACATCGAGTACCCGCCGGCAGGCCCGGGCGGGCACGGCGGCAGCCAGCAGCACCGGATCGATGGCCACCCGGTACCCCGCCCGCGGCTGCAGCAGCCGGATCCGCCCGCCCAGCAGCCGGTCGGCGCTCGCTGCCTCAGTCTTCGGCATCCTCGATCTCGCGGCGCGCCCGATCGAGCAGCCAGCGGGCGCGCGAGGCCTCGGTCTCGTGCACCATCAGGCGGCGGGCGATGGCGCTGATGCTGCCCTCGAGCGCACTGGTCTGCTCGTCGAACACCAGGGTATCGATGCCCGCCTCCTCGAGCAGCGCCTGCGCCCAGGAGAGCATCACCGGATCATTGGTGCGCAACAGCTCGATCACCGCGAACCTTCCCCTGCGACGCTCACGATCGGGCCACGGGTTTGCCAGAGGATGGGCGCGCGTGCTAGCAGTTTCGGCAACAAACGGGAACCGCCCGGCCTCGCAACAGGAGTCGGCCCTTGTGAACGCGACCTCCGCCACGTACATAGCGACGCCCGCCGATGTGGGCCAGAAGTTCGAACGGGCGCGCAGCCTGGTGGCGTCGGACCTCGTCGAGGTCAACCGGCTGATTCTCGAACATCTGCAGAGCCAGGTGCCGCTGATCCCGGAACTGGCCCGCCATCTGATCGCCGCCGGCGGCAAGCGGATCCGCCCCATCCTGACCCTGCTCGCGGCCCGCCTGTGCGGCTATCGCGGCAGCCGCCACATCGGCCTCGCCACCTCGGTGGAGTTCATCCACACCGCTACCCTGCTGCACGACGACGTGGTCGACGGTGCCTCGCTGCGTCGCGGCAATGCCTCGG
>CAYYZI010000368.1:0-3637 GCA_964475675.1 uncultured Geminicoccaceae bacterium | reverse complement strand
GATGCTGTCGGCGGAAAGTGCCGTGGGCGCCTATCCGGTGGAGGCGGTCCGCATGATGGCCCGGATCATCCGCCGGGTGGAAAGCGACGAGCTCTACCGATCCTATCTCGAGGCCTATCGGGCCGAGGTCGAGGCCACCGCCGCCGATGCCATCACGCTGGCCGCCTGGCAGGTGGCGGAAACCATGAACGCTGCGGCCATCGTCACCTACACGACATCCGGTGCCACCGCGCTTAGAGCCTCGCGCGAGCGCCCGACGCGGCCGATCCTGGGGCTGATGACCCGGCGCACCACCGCCCGCAAGCTGACCCTCGCCTGGGGGGTGCATCCGGTGGTGGCGGGCGATGCGGTGGATATCGACGACATGGTGGAGAAGGCCCGCAAATGTGCCCGGGACGTGGGCATGGCGCCGCCCGGATCGGCCATCGTCATCACCGCCGGCATGCCCTTCGGTACCCCCGGCGCCACCAACCTGCTGCGGCTCGCCTGGGTCACCTGAGCGGCGGACGGCCGTCCGCGCTCAGACGTCGAGCAGATCGCGGGCGAAGGCCGCGTTGTCCTGGATGAAGGCGAGGCGCAGCTCCGGGCGGCGGCCCATCAGATGCTCCACCAGCTCGGCGGTGGAGCGACCTTCCAGATCGTCGATCTCGATCCGCAGGAGCTGCCGGCCGGCCGGGCTCATGGTGGTTTCCTTGAGCTGGCGCGGGTTCATCTCGCCGAGCCCCTTGAAGCGGCTGACATCGACCTGCTTGCGGCCCTTGAACAGGGTGGCCAGCAGCCTTTCGCGCTCGGCCTCGTCCCGCGCGTAGGCGATCTTGCCGCCGGCCGAGAGACGGTAGAGCGGCGGCTGGGCGAGATAGAGATGGCCGTGCTCGATCAGCGGCCGCATCTCGCGGAAGAAGAAGGTCATCAGCAGTGCCGCAATATGAGCGCCGTCGACATCGGCGTCGGTCATGATGATGATCTTCTCGTAGCGCAGATCGGCGAGGCGGAACTGGCGCCCGCTGCCGCAACCGAGGGCGATGATGAGATCGTGCAGTTCGCGGTTGCCGCGCAGCTTCTCGGCACTGGCGCTGACCACGTTGAGGATCTTGCCGCGCAGGGGCAGCACCGCCTGGGTCTCGCGGTCGCGCGCCTGCTTGGCCGAGCCGCCGGCGGAATCGCCCTCGACGATGAACAGTTCGGTGCCCCGTCGATCGGCCCGGCTGCAATCGGCCAGCTTGCCCGGCAGCCGCAGCCGCCGGGTCGCGGCCTTGCGGGCGACATCGCGCTTCTGGCGGCGCGACAGCCGCTCCTCGGCCCGGGCCAGCGCATGCTCCAGCAGTTCCTGGCCGGCCGCCGGATGCTCGCCGAGCCAGAGTTCGAAGCGGTCGCGGATGGCCGCCTCCACCAGCCGCGCCACCTCGGGCGAGACCAGCCGTTCCTTGATCTGCCCCTGGAACTGGGGCTGGCGGACGAACACCGAGAGCAGGACGCAGGCCCCACCCAGCAGATCGTCGGCGGTGAGGGTCTGGGCCTTGCGGTTGCCGAGCCGCTCGCCATGCGCCCGCAGGCCCTTGACCAGGGCGGCGCGCAGGCCGGTCTCGTGGGTACCGCCCAGAGGGGTGGGCACCGTGTTGCAGTAGTAGCCGGCGTAGGATTCCTCGTCGCGCGGCCAGGCCACCGCCCATTCCACCCGGCCCGCTTCCTCGGCCGCCGGGGCGCCGCCATTGCCGCCATTGCCGTTCAGGGGCGCTTCGCCGGCGAAGGGCAGGTCGGTGACGGTCGGCCGCTCGGCCAGCATGCCGCGCAGAAAGTCGCAGAGGCCCTCGGGGAAATGCAGCCGCGCCTCCGCCGGCGGGGCGTCCTTGCCGGTCAGCAGCTCGCCGTCGCAGCTCCAGCGGATTTCCACCCCGCGGAACAGATAGGCCTTGCTGCGCGCCATCCGATAGAGGAGTTCCGGGCGAAAGCGGGCCTCGCTGCCGAAGATCTCGGGATCGGGGACGAAGCTCACGCTGGTGCCGCGGCGGTTGGAGACGGCGCCGATCTCCTCGAGCGGGGTCACCGGCGCCCCCCGGCAGAAGCGCTGGCGATAGAGCCGCCGGCCGCGGGCCACCTCGACCACCAGCTCACAGGAAAGGGCATTGACCACCGAGACCCCGACCCCGTGCAGGCCGCCGGCGGTGCGATAGGCCTTCGAGCCGAACTTGCCGCCCGAATGGAGGGTGGTCATGATCACCTCGAGGGCGCTGCGGTCCGGATATTTGGGATGCGGCTCGATGGGGATGCCGCGGCCGTTGTCGCGCACCGTCACCCGGTTGCCGGCGGCGAGCTCGATCTCGATGCGGCCGGCATGGCCGGCCACCGCCTCGTCCATGGCATTGTCGAGGAGCTCGGCCACCAGATGATGCATGGCCCGCTCGTCGGTGCCGCCGATGAACATGCCGGGACGGCGGCGGACCGGCTCGAGGCCCTCCAGGATTTCGATATCTTCGGCCGTGTAGCTGTCCTCGGCCGTGGTGGACGCAAGCGAAAGCAGGTCGGTCATGGATCCCATTCGTTCTCGAGGTGCAGCCCGATGCCTTGACCCGAAGGTGTAGCAGCGGCATGGGTCTTCTACCCCTGCTGGCAGGGAACTGGCAAATCCAGCGGTCCGGGACGATGCGCGGCAAACCCACCCAGGAACCGGCGGTGCGCACGCTGGCGATGCCCGCCGACACCAACCCCTCCGGCGACATCTTCGGCGGCTGGCTGCTGGCGCAGATGGACATCGCTGCCGGCACCATCGCCTATCAGCGGGCCCGCGGCCGGGTGGCGACGGTAGCGGTCGACGCCATGACCTTTCACAAGCCGGTCTATGTCGGCGATGTGGTCAGCACCTATGCCGAGGTGATGCGCGTGGGGCGCAGCTCGATCACCCTCCATGTCGAGGTCTGGGCGATGCGCGGCCGCACCGGCGAGGAGCTGAAGGTGACCGAAGGCCGCTTCACCTGTGTCGCCCTCGACGAACGGGGGCGGCCCCGCCCGGTGCCGCCCGAATGAGCGCCGCATCTCAACCCTGGCGCGCCGCACAGGCGACACAGACCGGCGTCGCCGGGTCGAGCTCCAGACGCCGGGCACCGATCGGCTCGCCGCAGACCGCACACCAGCCGTAATCGCCGCTTTCGATCCGCGCGAGGGCGCTCTCGATGCGGGCGATCTCGCGCTGCCGGCGGCGCTCGCCCTCCCGGGCCACCGCCTGACGCTGCATTGCATCGGCCCGTGACAGACGCCCCTGGCGGCCGGGATCGAGCTCGACGATGCCGGTGCTCTCGCGGGCCCCTTCGACCAGGGCACGAAGCTCGGCCAGGCGCGCTTCGAGGCGCCGGCGGCAGGCGGCGAGATCGGGCTCGGGGTTCATGGTGCCTCTCGGCCGATGCGGTCATCGCCACAGCTTGCGGCCGCAGCGCCCGGCGGCGCAAGCGGCGACAGCCGGCTCACTCCTGCCCGCCATTTCCGTAGCGCACCACCTGGACCTTTTCCAAGGTGACGAGGCCACTGCCCATCAGCGGTTCGAGGGCGTCGAGAAAGGCGCGGATCTTCTCCTCGCTGTCGACGATCTCGATGACCATCGGCAGATCCTCCGAGAGGCGCAGGATCTTGGCGGTGTGCAGGCGGC
>CAYYZI010000367.1:0-3646 GCA_964475675.1 uncultured Geminicoccaceae bacterium | reverse complement strand
ATTGCCGCAGATGCTGCAGCGGGCGATGCGGCTGGCGCATTCCAGGAGCGCCTGGGCCAGGGGCGTCATCAGGATCTCGGGGCGCTTGAGCATGGCCAGCGCCGCCCGCTGCGCCGAGCGCGGCCCCAGTCCCGGAAGCCGGGCGAGGAGGCGGATCAGCCGGTCGATTTCGGCGGCAGCCATGTGCGCTTCAGAATGGCAGCTTCATTCCCGGTGGCAGGGGAAGGCCGCCGGTGAGCTTGCCCATCTCCTCCTGCACCCGCGCCTCGACCTTGCTCTTGGCGTCGTTGGCGGCGGCGAGGATCAGATCCTCGAGGATCTCGACCTCCTCGGGATCGACCAGCGACTTGTCGATCTTGACCTGCCGGAGCTGGCCCTTGCCGTCCATCACCACGCGCACCAGACCGCCGCCGGCGCTGCCCTCCACCTCGAGCTCGGCGAGGCGCGCCTGCATCTCGTTCATGCGCTCCTGCAGCTTCTGCGCTTCCTTGAACATGTTGGCGATGTTTTTCATGACTCACCCGTCTTTCGCTGATCCGTCGATGCTGCGGAATCGTCGGTCACCCTGACATCGACGATCCGGGCACCGGGAAAGGTTTCGAGAGCGGCACGCACGAGCGGATCCTGCCGGACCGCCTCGATCCGCCGCTGGCGTTCCACGGCCTGCTGTTCGGCCAGACTGGGTGCGCCCTCCTCACGGCCGAGAGCGACCACCCAGCCGCGTCCGGTGAGGCGCTTGAGGGCGCGCGAGAGCTGGTTGGGCAGATCGCTGGAAAGACCCGGTTCGAGACGCAGCACGATGCGGCCGGTCTCGAAGCTGATGAGATGGGCGCTCTCGAACAGTGCCGCTCCCAGCAGCGGCTCGCCATGCTTCTTCAGCAGATCGACCAGCGCGGCGAAATCGGGGATCTCCAGCCGCGCCCGCGGGGGCTCGACCGGGGCGAGGGATGCCCGGCCGCTCGCCGGGGCGGGCAGGGGAAGTCCCTCTGCGGCCGGCGCATCCGGGCCCTTGCCGCGAGTACGGTCGAGCATCCGGGCGAGCTCGCCGGGCGGCGGCAGGTCGCTGACGCAGGTCAGACGCACCAGCAGCATCTCCGCTGCCGCCCAGGCGTCGGGCGCCATGCGCACATCCTCGAGCCCCTTCAGCAGCATCTGCCACAGCCGCTGCAGTACCGGATGGGATACCCCCTCGGCCATCGCCCGCGCCCGGGCGACGCTGGCCGCATCGAAGGCCATCTCCAGGGCACCGCCGGCATCGAGCCGGATGCGGGTGAGCCAGTGGGTGACCTCCAGCAGATCGCGGATCACCGCCGCCGGATCCGCGCCCAGCCCGTAAAGCTCGGCGAAACGGGTGACCGCTTCGCGGGTGCGTCCGGCGAGGATGTCCTCGAACAGATCGAGCAGCCGGGTACGGTCGGCGAGGCCGAGCATGGCCTCGATCTCGGCCGCCTGCACTGTTCCTTCGGAGCTGGCTACCGCCTGATCCAGCAGCGACAGGGCGTCCCGCACCGAGCCCTCGGCCGCCCGCGCAATCAGGGCCAGCGCCCGCGGCTCCGCGGTGATTCCCTCCCGGGTGCAGATGCCTTCGAGATGGGCCACCAGCTGCTCGGTATCGACCCGTCGCAGATCGAAACGCTGGCAGCGCGACAGCACGGTCACCGGGACCTTGCGGATCTCGGTGGTGGCGAAGATGAACTTGACGTGGGGAGGCGGCTCCTCGACCGTCTTCAGCAGCGAGTTCCAGGCCTTGTCCGAGAGCATGTGCACTTCGTCGAAGATGTAGATCTTGAAGCGCGATGCGCTCGGCGCGTATTTCACGCCGTCGATGATCTCCCGCACATCCTCCTTGCCGGTATGCGAGGCGGCGTCGGTCTCGATGACATCGAGCGAGCGTTCCTCGAGGATCGCCCGGCAGCTGTCGCAGGCACCGCAGGGCTCGGTGGTCGGGCCGCCCCGGCCGTCGCTTCCCGTGCAGTTGAGGCCGCGGGCGAGGATCCGTGCGGTGGTCGTCTTGCCGATGCCGCGGATGCCCGAGAGCAGGAAGGCATGGGCGATGCGCCCCGATTCGAAGGCGTGGCTCAGGGTCCGCACCATGGCGTCCTGACCGACCAGTTCGGACAGGCGCTGTGGCCGATAGGCGCGGGCGAAGACCCGGTACGCTTGTGAGGATACGGTTGCGGAAGCCATCCGATCGGGCGCATGAATGGAGGGAGGAAGACTGGAGTGCGACCCGGCACCGACCTCGTTACGGCTGCTTCCTTCCGGACCTGACCGGGTTGGCGAGCGCGCCGTCCGCATCCAGCCTTCCGGGCTGCAATATCGGGCCGAACGAGCGCCAGTGCAAGGGGCCAGTGCGAGGGGAAAGGGGGATGCCGCAGAGGCGACAGTGCCGGCCGGACCGGCCTCGCAACCCGCCGCCGCACGTCTATTCCACGCGCGATCTCGACCGCCGCGCCGAGCTGCGTGCCGACGCCCGGTGGCTGGCGGCGCGCCGCCGCGATCCGACCAGCCTGGTGCTGCCGATGGCCGGGCTGCGGGTGCCGGTGCAGGAACAGGAAGAGGGGCCGCGCGCCCGTCTTCTGCCCCTGAGCGAACTCGGCGGGGCGCTTCCCGAGGAGGCCATCTTCCTGGGTCTCCTGGGAGAGCTGCCGGTCTTCGCCTGGCCCGACGAGAGTGGCGCCTTCGCGGCCATCGACATGGTCGAGCTGCGCAGTGTCGGCAGCCTGCTGCCGCATCGCGATGCCGGCCTGCTGGCCTATGCGCGGGCGCTGGTGCATTGGCATGCACGGCATCGCTTCTGTGGCGCCTGCGGTCGGCCGACGCGGGTCACCCATGGCGGCCATGTGCGTCTGTGCGCCGCCTGCGGGCTGGAGATCTTTCCCCGTACCGACCCGGCGGTGATCGTTCTGGTGACCTTCGGGGATCTCTGTCTGCTCGGCCGGTCGCCCCGCTTCCCGCCGGGCATGTATTCCACTCTCGCCGGTTTCGTCGAGCCGGCCGAGGGGCTCGAGGATGCGGTGCGACGGGAGGTCGTCGAGGAAGTCGGGCTCGCGCTCGGTGCCGTGCGCTACCGCTCCTCCCAGCCCTGGCCCTTTCCGCAGTCGCTGATGCTGGGCTTTCGGGCCGAGGCGGTGGACCGGGCGCTGCGGATCGACCATGCCGAGCTTGAGGATGCGGCCTGGTTCGGCCGTGCCGAGCTGCTGGCCGAAAGTCCGCCGGTGCGTCTGCCGGGTGCCGACAGCATCGCCCGCTTCCTGATCGAGGAATGGCTGCTCGAGGGCTGAGCTCAGCCGGGTGGTGGATCCGTCAGGGTGGCCAGACGCGAGGCGGCGAGGCGGGCGAAACGCAGGGTCAGGCTCCGCCTGCGGGCGGCGGCGAGCGGTCGCGATGGGGCCTCGCGCAGGATGGCCCCCTCGAAGCGGTCGGCGACGAGGAGTCCCTCCTCCGGGGGCAGCAGATGATGCGGAAAGCCGCTCGCCACGGCGAAATAGAAGCGGTCGGCCCAAGGCAGATATTCGCGCCATTTGCGGTCGGCGCGATAATCGGCCAGCGAGCTCTTGATCTCGACGATGACACAGGTGCCGTCGTGGCCGAGGGCGAACAGATCCGCCCGCCTGCCGTTGGCCAGCGGAAACTCGGCGAGCAC
>CAYYZI010000366.1:0-3646 GCA_964475675.1 uncultured Geminicoccaceae bacterium | reverse complement strand
GGCCCATGGCCTTGGCCTGATAGAAGCCGCCATGTTCGGCCTCGGCCTTCCAGTTGGTGCCGAAGGTCACCTTCTCGAGAGCGGTGGCGTGGCCGGGCAGGAGGCCGAGCAGCGCGGCCGCCAGCGCGGCGAGGAACGGGGCGGGATGCAGCTTGCTGGGCACGGGTCTCTCCTGCCTTCTCCTCGGTGCATGCATGCGAAGCTGTTCAGGAAACCCATAGATGTCCACGCGCGGGCGTCCGGCAAGGGCCGCAGGCGACACCGACCACCGCGAATCGCCCGACGCCCGGCAGAGGCGTCCACCGAAAGGCGGGCTTGCGCAGCCCGTCCGGGGCTCTCATGCTGGCCCCGAAACTAGAGGAAAGCCTCGTCATGGTCGAGATCGACGCGCTCGAGCGGCTGCTGATCGACGCGGGAAGCCGTGGCGAGCCCCTGACCTACGGCGCCATCCTGCGCCATTTCGGCCGCCGGGTGACGCCGATCACCGTGGCCGCCCTGTGTCGCGATCTGGGAGAGGTCTGCCGGCGGGTGGCGGCCCGCGGCGGACCCGATCTCGCCTGCCTCGTGGTACGCAAAAGCGACGGGCTGCCCGGCGAAGGCTATTTCGCCGCGCTGCGCGCGGAGGGCGCCTATGACGGGCCCGCCGAGGGAGCCGCAGCCAGGCGCGCCCTGCGCGCCCGCCAGCGCGCCGCCTTTGCCTGGTGCGGGCGGCAGGCGGCGGCACGGACCGGCATCCCCGCAGATCTTGATTTCCTGATCGACCGGTGAGCCTATGATCGGGGAGTCTTCGGTCGTACGGGGACGAGGCACATGCGGATTGCCGGTCCTTTCGCGCTGCTGATCGCCATCGTCGTGCTCGGCGGCACGCTGCGGGCAGAGCCGGTGACCCTCAACGGGGTCACCTTCAGCGACGAGGAAGGAGGATTCGTCATCCTCGAGGGAAGGGGCAGCGGCTCTACCGCCGATCCCTTCGTGCTGGTGGAGGAGATCTTCGACGATGAACGGCCGGCGATCCTCACCATTCGCGGCGTCCGCGCGAGCTTCGGCAACCGCCTCGGCGGCCAGCCGGTGGTCGGCTTCGCGCTGGTCAAGGTGGTCCGTAACCGCACCGGGCGGCCCTGGTCGAGCTTCGAGATGGAGCTCAGGGAGCTCAAATCGCGCCCCAGCCCGTTCGAGGACGGTCTGTCCTTCGCCCAGGCGGTGGGCGAGATGCGGCTCTACCGCTCCGACCGTTTCAAGGCCGCCTGGCAGACCGACGAGCCGATCGATGCGGTGACCTTCTACGACGGCATCGTGCGACCGGGCGAGGCGGTGACCATGGAGATCCGGGTGACCGATTATTCGCCGAACTGGCAGTTCTACCTGATCCAGCGCCGCCAGGTGCCGCTGGCCATGCGTTCGCCCGCCTCCCCGCTTCTGCGGTGAGCGCGCGATGAACGAGCAGACCCGCGATCCGATGGCCGAAATCCCGGCGCTGGCCGGGCTCGAGCCCGAAATGCGCGGCATGCTGCTGGATGCCGCCCGCTTCGCCCGCATCCCCGCCGGCAGCGTGCTGTTCCGGCCGGGCGACAGCTGCGCCGGCTGGTTGATCGTCGCCCGCGGCTCGGTGCGGGTGCAGCTGGTCGATGCCGAAGGGCACGAGATCGTTCTCTACCGGGTGGGCCGTGGCGAGAGCTGCATCCTCACCACCTGCTGCCTGATGGCCGGCAACGGCTACGAGGCGGAGGGGGTGGTCGAGACGGAGCTGCACGCGCTGCTGGTGCCGCGCGCCCTGTTCGAGCAGCTCCTCGATCGCTCGCGCGCCTTTCGCCACCTGGTGTTCAGCAGCTTCGCGGTGCGCCTCGCCGATCTCATGGGGCTGGTGAGCCAGGTGGCCTTCGCGCGGATGGATGTGCGGCTCGCCGCAGTGATTCTGGACCGCGGTCGCTGCTCGGGCGGGCTGCTCGAGGTGCGCCACCAGGATCTGGCGGCGGAGCTGGGCACCGCGCGGGAAGTGGTCAGCCGTCAGCTCAAGGAATTCGAGCGGCGGGGCTGGGTACGGCTGCGCCGGTGCGCGATCGAGATCCTCGACACGGCGGCCCTGTCCGAGCTCGCCGCCCGCGCTCGGTGACAATGTTACGGAGTTGCGGCCGGCGCCGGCGCTAGGTTGCGTGCACCGCAACCGGCTTGCGCACCTTCGGAGGAAAGCCCATGACCCGCAACGTCGGCACCATCGATCGCGTGATCCGCGTCCTCCTCGGCCTGATCCTGATCGGCCTGGTGTTCTGGGGGCCGCAGACGAACTGGGGCTGGATCGGCATCATTCCGCTGGTGACCGGGCTGATCGGCTCCTGTCCGGCCTACAAGCTGCTCGGTCTTTCCACCTGCCCGCTGGAGCAAAAGAAGACCTGAGGTTCAACCTTCGCCGGCGGCCTGCGCGCGCAGCCTTTCGGTGGCCGCCGGGTCGATTTCCAGCGTCGTTTCGTCGACCACCACCCCGAACCAGTCGCGTGCCTGCGCCGGCGTGTAGTAGCCGCGGCGCAGGTCGCGGGCGACCCGGTCCGGTTCGCGCGTGAAGGGATCGCCGTAGCCGCCGCCTCCCGGGGTCTCGATGGTGATGCGGTCGCCGGCGCCGACCGGCACCCCCTGGTCCTTGGAGATGTGCGGCGGCACATAGGTGCGGCCGTCGGCATAGGTGACGGTGATGCGGTTGCAGGCGCCGTCGCGGCCGCCGAGCACGCCCTGGGGGCCGAAGCGCCCGTGATCCATGACGAAGGAGGCGCGCGCCTCCCCGGCCATCAGCCGCACCGTGTAGCGGGCGCCGAAGCCGCCGCGGCGCCGACCGGCGCCGCCGGAGCCCTCGCGCAGGGCGAATTCCTCGAACAGTACCGGATACTGCTGCTCGGTGACCTCCACCGGGGCGCTCTTGGAAATGCCGATCGTCGAGCAGCCGTAGGACAGCCCGTCATGGTCGGCATTGCCGCCATAGCCGCCGCCGGTGATGTGATACATGACATAGTTGCGGCGGCGCACGGGATCGCTGCCGCCGAGGGCGAAATTGCCCGAGGTGCCGGCCGGCGCCGCGGTCACCCGCTCCGGCACCGCCTCGACCATCGCCGCGAACACCGCCTCGGCGATGCGCTGGCTCACTTCCGCCGCGCAGCCCGAGACCGGGCGGGGATATTCGGCATACAGGAAGGTGCCCCGGGGATCGGTGATGCGCAGCGGCCGGAACATGCCGGCATTGATCGGCACTTCGGGAAAGATGTGCTTGATGGCCAGATATATGGAGGAACGGGTGGTGGCGATCACACTGTTCATCGGGCCGCGACAGGGCGGGCTCGATTCCGACAGGTCGAAATGGAGTTCGCTGTCCCGCTTGGTGATCCTGAGGCGGATCCACAAGGGCTCGTCCACCACCCCGTCGCTGTCGACCACCGCACTGCCCTCGTAGATGCCGTCCGGGATCGGCGCGATGCGGGCCCGCATCCGGGCTTCGGCCCGCTTCTCGAGCTCCTCGATGGCCGCATCCACGGTGTCGCGGCCGTAGCGGTCGAGCAGTGCCGTCAGGCGTCGGGCACCCACCAGCAATGCCGCCCGCTGGGCGCGGATGTCGCCGATCCGCTGCTCGGCGATGCGGATGTTGGAGGTGATGATGCCGTAGATC
>CAYYZI010000365.1:0-3662 GCA_964475675.1 uncultured Geminicoccaceae bacterium | reverse complement strand
CGGGCCGCGCGGCTTGCCGCAGTCATACTTCATGTCGGGATTGACGCCCCAGGCCGGGTCCTCGTAGCAGGCCGGCTCGTAGGGCGGGAACTCGACCCATTCGCCCTGATACTTGATGGGCGCCCAATGCGGGGCATAGACCCAGAGCAGGATCGGCGCCTTGCGCTGATAGGCGCTCTCGAGCTCGGCGAACAGCGCGGCATCGGTGCCGGCGTGCACCACCTCGTAGTCGAGACCGAGGGCCTCGACCCGCTCGTCGTCGAAACCGCCCCAGGTCACCGGCCCGCCCAGATAGCGGCCCCTGGGATAGGTCTCCGGGGTGGAGAAGGCCTCGGCGCAGTCGTTGAGGGCCTTCCAGTCGGGCAGACCCGGGCACTTCTCCTTCATGTACAGGGGATACCACCATTCCTCGATGGCCATCATCCCGGTCTCGCCGAGGTTCTCCACCAGCCCGGTGGCGGTGGCTTCGTCCATGGCCTGGCGGCCGGTGGTCTCCCAGATCTCCATGGCGACATGGAGATCGCCGGTCTTCAGGCCGGCGAACTGGGCGAGATAATCGGCCTGCACATACTCGATGTTGTAGCCGGCCTTCTTCAGCACCTCGCCCATGATGTTGGTGGTGATGAGCTGGCCGGTCCAGTCATGCAGGGTGAGCTTGATGGGGTCCTGCGATTCGACCTCGGCGGCAGCGACCCCGCCGTATAGCAGCGACAATGCGAGTACGGTGCCGCCGAGGCGACGCCCGATCCGCCATCCGGTTTCCATGGTGACCGTCCTCCCTGACTTCCCATGCCGGTTCTGGTCCGATTGCAGTCGCATTTTCGGCCTCGCAACCGCGCGAAGTCAACACGAAACTCACACAAATGCCCGAATCGGTGTAAGATCCCACAGCACCTCAACAGGGGACGGCTGTCGATGGTTCCCACGAGATGGCAGGCGGCGATCATCGAGCTCGTGCGGCAGCAGGGGCGGGCACGGATCGCCGAGCTCGCCCGCAGTCTCGCCGTTTCCGAGGAGACCATCCGGCGCCATGTACGGCCCCTGGTCGCCCAGGGCGTGCTGCGTCGCGAACATGGCGCGGTGCGCTGGAACGGTGCCGGCGGCGAGGCCCCCTTCGATCGCCGGCTGCGGATCCGCACCGCCGCCAAGCGGGCGATCGCGCGGGCCGCGGCCGGGCTCGTCGAGGACGGTCAGACGGTGATGATCGATACCGGATCGACCACCGCCTTCGTGGCCGAGGCGCTGGCCGCGCGCAAGCGACTGACGCTGGTGACCAACGGCATCGAGATCGCCCGTTCGCTGGTCGGCCGCAACGGCCACAAGGTCTATCTCGCCGGCGGCGAACTGAAAGCGGAACTGGCCGCCGCTGTGGGGCCCGAGGCCTTGGCCTTCATCGGCCAGTTCCGGGCCGATCTCGCGATCCTGTCGATCGCCGCCATCGACACCGAGGAGGGGCTCATGAATTACGCCCTCGACGAGGCCCGTCTCGCCCGGGCGATGATGGCCCGGGCCGGGCGGGTGATGCTGGTGGCCGACCGGGTCAAGTTCGGCCAGCGGGCGGCGGTTCATGTCGCCCAGCTCGAGGAAATCGACACCCTGGTGACCGATGCGGCCCCGCCCGAGCCCTTCGCGGGGCGGCTCGCCGAGGCCGGCATCGCGCTGGTAGTGGCCGCGGATCAGCCGGCCGAGGCTGCTTCCTCCTCGAGGATCGCGTAGACCTCGATGGCCTCGTCGATATCGCGCAGCCGGCAGCGGCCGAGATGTTCGAGCGCCGCCTCGCGATGCTCGCAGCTGTGTACGAAGTCGCCCGAAAGGACCGCCTTCTTGCCCAGCTCCTTGGCCAGTTCCTGCAGCCTTTCGGTGATGTTGACGGCGGGTCCGATCACCGTGAAATCGAGACGCGAGGCGGCGCCGATGTTACCCCACATGACATCGCCCCGGTGCAGGGCGATGCCGAAGCCGACCGGCTGTTCGCCCCGCGCCTCGCGCTCCGCATTGAAACGGCGCATCCCGGCGATGGCGTCCCGCGCCGCCCGGAAGGCGCGTGAGCAGGCCTGTGGGGTCTCCAGCGGGAAGATGGCCAGCAGCCCATCCCCCATGAATTTGAGAATCTCCCCGCCCTGACCGATCACCGCATCGGCCATGACGTCGAAGTAGCCGTTGAGAAGGTCGAGCAGCGCGTCGCGGGGCCAGTTCTGCGACAGCCGGGTGAAGCCGCGCAGATCCGAGTTCCAGATCGCAGCGTGCAGGGTCTCGCCGCTGCCCCGGGTGATTTCGCCCCGCAGAATGCGTTCGCCGGCGCGCGAGCCGACATAGGTGTTGAGCAGGTTCCTGGCGATCCGCCGGTTGAGACGGATTTCCACCGCCATGGCGAGGATCGGCAGCATCTCCTCGATGGTCAGGAGATCGCTGGCGACGAACCCTTCCGGTCGGCGCGTGGCCCAGCTCGAGGCGTGCCGCTTGCCGTCGGTGAAGCGCATCGGCAGGGCCATATAGTCGGTAAAGCCCTGGCTGCGGAGATCGGCGAAGATCTCGAAGGCCGGTCCCTGCGCCGCATCGTCGATGTCGAGCCGCTGACGGAGGCCCTCGGCCCCTTCGAACAGCGCTCGCACCGGGCTGTTCAGATACCTCGGCTGCTGCAGCACGCTGCGCTCATGGAAGACGATCTCGGCATCCTGCATGCCCGGACGCCAGGTGATGGTGGCACCGAGCAGCTGGGGATGAAGGGTGCGCAGATGCAGGGTCGCCCGATCGAGCGGCACCCCGTCCTCGCGCAGACGGTTGCAGACGCCCCCGAAGAGATTGTCGATATAGGGCTCGAACACGCTTTGGCGGGCCAGCCAGTCGAGGGTGCGGCTGCGACGGGTGGGCCACTGGCCGGCCTCCTCGGCGGCGCTCACGCCGGGTCGCCCTCGTGTTTGCGCAGCCGCGCCGAAACCTCGGTGAGCCGCTGGGTGGTCTGGAAAAGCCGACTTGCCAGTTCGTGCATCACGCCGATGGCCACCTCCGGGAACTGGGTCACAAGATTGAAGAATGCATCCTTGGAGATGCGCAGGGTGACCAGCGGCGTGGAGGCGATCACCGTGGCAGTACGCGGCACGTCGCAGAGAATGGCGATCTCGCCGATGATGTCGTTCTTGCCGAGCCGTGCCACCCGCACCGGCCCGTCGGGGGTCTCGACGAACACATCCGCCTCGCCTTCGAGGATGATGTAGGCAGCATCCCCGCGGTCCCCCTGCTGGCAGACCAGCTCGCCCGGCTGGAACTCGAGGCGTTCGCTGGTGAAGGCCAGCAGCTTCAGCTTCGAGGGCTCGATCTTGGAGAACAGCGGTATGTTGCGCAGGGTATCGACATCGCGTTGCAGGGTCATGGCCCGCCTCTCCGGTCAGATTGCCGCCAGGAGCTTGCCGAACGGCGTGTCGCCGTCCTGCAGCTGATCGAACCGCCCGAAGGCGGACACGTGCCCGCCATCCATGATCAGGACCTTGTCGAAGCGGCTTGCCCATTCGTGCTGGTTGAGCACCCAGAACACCGTGCGCCGCTCGAACTCGCGCAGGATGGCATCGCGCAGCGCCGCCTGCTCGGCAGCGTCGAGGGCGTCGGTGGCATTGTGCAGGACCAGCATCTGGGGATGCTTGAGGAGCTCGCGGGCGATCGCCAGT
>CAYYZI010000364.1:0-3670 GCA_964475675.1 uncultured Geminicoccaceae bacterium | reverse complement strand
ATCACCTCCTCGCCGCTTTCGAGGATCACGTAATCGACGCCGTAGCGCTGGCCGATGTATGCGGGCGGCACCAGAAAGACGTTGCGCATGCCGGTGTCGACCGCCACCCGGGCGCGCTCGCCGACGAAATAGCTGCCGATGCCGGAGGCTTCGATATCGACCACCACGCGACCGGATTCGAGCTCGGGATAGACCTTGATGATGCGCCCTTGGCCGACCGTCGCGCTAGGACCGAGGCCGCGGGCGCCGATCCACACGGTGTCGCCCTCGGCAACGAAGCGGGCGTGGCGCTCGGGCAGCCTGGCGCGCAGGATGTAGCGCTCGGTGGCGATGTCGGCGAGCACCTCGCCGGGCATCATCACCGTGCCCTCGGTGACGTGCACCTTGAGGATGCGGCCATCCACCGGGGCCCGCACCTTGCCCTCCTCGAGCTGCTCGAGAACGACGTCGCGCCGTGCCTCCTCGGCCGCGATGCGGGCCTCGATCACCCGGAAATTGGCCAGCGCCTCGTCCAGCCGCGCCTGCGGCACGGCGTTGCGCTTGCGCAGGGTGCGGGCGCGGTCGAGCTCGATGCGGGCGAGGCCGCGCTCGGCCTCGAGGGCCTTGATCTGGGCCTCGATGGCGATCTGCTCGAGCCGGAGCTTGGAATCCTCGATGCGCGCCAGCACCTGTCCCTCGGTGACACCGTCGCCCTCGTCGATGGCCAGTTCCTCGAGGGTGCCGGCGATGCGGGCGCGGGCCACCGTGCGGTCGACGCTCTCGACGGTGGCGAAGACGATCTTGCGGTCGGTGACCTCGACCGGCTGCACCACGAACACCTCGGCGGCAGCGGTGCGCGCGAAGGCGAGGGCGAGGGCGATCCACAGTGCTGGCATCGTCGGGCGCATGGGGTCTGCCTCTTGCATGTGTATTAGGACATACTAAATCAATGGTGCCCGCGCAACGGAGGAGTTGGCCATGACCATCGACCGCGCAGTGATGCTGTTCGCCGGAATCGTGATCCTGGTGAGCGTCGCGCTCGCCGTGCTGCATTCCCAGTGGTGGCTGCTGCTGACCGCATTCGTCGGTCTCAACATGGCACAGGCCTCGATCACCGGTTTCTGCCCGCTTGCGATCATCCTCAAGAAGCTCGGTGTCAAGCCCGGTCAGGCATTCGCCTGACAATTGGCGTGGCGGCGTGACCCGCCGCCGCGGTTGACGCCCTCGCGGCGCCCGGCCAGTTTCCGAGCCTGTACGGCGCCGGTGGGCCCGGCGCGCCAACGGGGGAGGAGCGGCGGTGGATCTCGCCTTTGCCGAGCTCGATGCGCGGCAGCGCTACAAGTTGCTGACCGCACTGGTGGTCCCGCGGCCGATTGCGCTGGTGACGACGGTCAGCCCCGAGGGTGTGGTCAATGCCGCGCCCTACAGCTTCTTCAATACCTTCGGCCAGGATCCGCCGCTCGTCGTGCTGGGCCTCGACCGGCGGGACCGCACCACCTCCAAGGACACCGGTCGCAACATCGACACCACCGGCGAATTCGTGATCAATCTGGTGGACGAGGATCTGGCCGAGGCGATGAACCTGTGCGCGGTCGATTTTCCGGCCGGGACGAGCGAACCCGGGGTTCTCGGGCTCGAGCTCGTGGCCAGCCGCCATGTCCGGCCCGGCCGTCTGGCGCGGGCGCCGGCGGCACTCGAATGCCGCCTGTTCACCCTGATGCGCATCGGCGCCAGCCGCGAGCTGGTGATCGGCGAGGTGGTGGGGGCGCATGTGCGCGACGGGCTGCTGGACGCCGAGCGGCTGCGCATCGATTACGAGCGTTACCGGCCGATCGGCCGGCTGTGCGGCGATCTCTATTGCCGCACCCGCGACCGCTTCGCGCTGCGGCGTCTGAGCTACGCCGAATGGCGTGCGGAGCAGGGCGGGGAGGAGGCCGGCTGAGCGGCGCTTTCAGCCGAAGCCGCGGTGCCGGGGCCGGCACCAGATCAGCAGAACGAGCCCCGGTATGCCGAGCACCAGGAACGCCGGCAGGGTGAGCAGGAACTGGATCGGCATCCATACCAGCGAGCCCAGCGACTTCTCGATCAGTGCCTGGAAGCCGACCAGGCTGTTGGCGTGGATGTTGTACCAGATCGAGCCGAGGGAGACCGGCCGGTAGCCGCCGGCGGCCCAGATCATCAGGAGCTGGGCGAAGCCCGAAGCGGCGGCGAGGACGAGGAGCAGGATGCCGAAGCCGTAGCCGAACTGGCGCATGGGTCGCAGGAGATCCTTCCCGGGGGCGAAACTCGGCCGGCAACATGGCGACAAACCCGGGATGCCGCAACCGCTTGTTCGAAGGCGGGGTCCGGCGCTATATGCAGGGCCGAGATCGCGGAGGGATGGCCGAGTGGTTTAAGGCGCACGCCTGGAGAGCGTGTGGGGGGCAACTCCTCGCGGGTTCGAATCCCGCTCCCTCCGCCACATCGCACGGCCGAGCCGCCTGCCCGTCCGCTTCTCGCAGCCGGCTGCCCCACCGACCGACGCCGTTCGCCTCGGCGGCCCCTCGGGCCCGTCTCACTCCCGTCCCAGCAGGTAGCGGCGGGAGATGGAGTCGAAGGAGATGGCGATGACCACGATGGCGCCGCTCACCACCGACTGCCAGTATGGCGAAATCCCGTAGAGAACGATGATGTTTTCGATGACGCCGATGATCGCCGCCCCGAGGATGGCGCCCACCGGCGAGCCGATGCCGCCGGTGGTGGCCACGCCACCGATCACCGCCGCGGCGATGGAAGGCAGGACCCAGGTGTCGCCGATGGAGGGCTGGGCGGTGCCGAGCCGGGCGACCATCAGCACTCCGGCCAGGGCGGCGAGGGTTCCGGCAATGACGAACACCAGAACCCGCACCCGGTTGACGCGGATCCCCAGCATCCGGGCCGCCGGGGTGTTGTCGCCGATGGCGAAGATGTAGCGGCCGAAGCTCATCCGGTGCACGACGATACCGACCACCGCCAGCAGCGCCAGCATGATCAGGAAGGGCACCGGCACCCCGTAGACCGTACCGCGGCCCAGGAACTCGATGGTTTCGGGGATGTTGGTGATCGCCACGCCCTTGGTGAGCACCAGGTTGATGCCCTTGTACATGCCCGCGGTGGCGATGGTCAGCACCAGCGAGTGCAGGCCGAGACCGGTGACCAGCAGGCCGTTGACGAGGCCCAGAAACGCCCCCAGCAGCACCGCCAGAAACAGGGCCGCGAAAGGATCGATGCCGGCATCGACCATCAGCATGCCGGCGACCACGCCGCACAGCCCGCCCATCGCCCCCAGCGAAAGATCGAGCTCGCCCAGGAGCATCAGCATCGCCTGACCGAGGGTGACGAGGCCGATGAAGGCCAGCGACCGGGCGATGATGGTCATGTTGTAGGAAGACAGGAAATACTGCGACATCAGGGAGGACAGGCCGAACAGGCCCATCAGCACGACGAACACGACGATGATCTGCATCGTCGAATAGGTGAGCATGCGCTTTTCGGTCATGCCGCGGCGTTCCCCCTGCCGACGATGGCGGCGACCAGTTCCTCGTTGGTGCATCGCCGGGTGTCGAACTCGGCGCACAGCCTGCCCGCGTACATGCACAGGATCCGGCTCGCGCAGTTGCGCAGTTCCAGCATGTCGGAAGAGATCAGGATCACGCCGATGCCCTCTTCGGCC
>CAYYZI010000363.1:0-3671 GCA_964475675.1 uncultured Geminicoccaceae bacterium | reverse complement strand
CCGGCGGCCCTCGGCCGCGGCGCGGGCGCGGCGTCGGTGGCCGGCCGCGGCACGCTTTGGCTGTTCCTCGCCCGTCTCGCCTTCATGGGGGGCGGGCTGGTGATCTCGATCCTCCTCGCCCGCGCCCTCGGCCCGGCCGTCTTCGGCATCTACGGCCTGGTCATGTCGCTCCTGACCTGGGCCGAATTCGTGGTCGGCAGCGGTGCCCCGGGAAGCATCGCCCGGCTGGCGCCGCAGCACGACCGCGACCCCGCCTTCGCTCGCATCGCCCTGGGGCTGACCCTCGCCGCCGGTCTCGCGGTGACGGCGGTGGCCCTCCTCGCCTCGCCCCTGCTCACCCGTCTCTTCGGCATCGCCGACGGGCGCATCTTCCCGATCGTGTTCCTCGACATTCCCCTGATGGCGGTGGTGTTCGGCTGTCACGGGCTGCTCTATGCGCGCGGACGTCTCGAACTGCTGGCAGCGGCGATCGCGCTCCAGACCCTGGTCAAGATGGCCGGCATCCTGCTGGTGGTGGTGGCCGGGCTGGGCCTTCTGCCCGCCCTCGTGGCGCATCTGGTGGGCACCGCGGCCGCCCTCGCCCTCCTGATCGGACGTCTGCCCGTGCGGCTCGCCCGGCCGCGCCCGCCGGTGGCCACTGCCCTGCTGGCCGCAGCACTGCCGCTCACCACCTACGCCCTGGTCTATCAGGCACAGGCCAATCTCGGCCTCTGGCTACTGGGGGCTTTCGGCGAAGATCTGCGCGCGGCGACCGGCCATTACAATGCCGCCATGAACGTCGCCCGGGTGCTGACGCTGGTACCCGCCGTACTGTCCTCGGTGCTGTTCGCGAAGGTGGCCGAGGCGGTGAGCCGCGAGGATCTCGCCCTCGCCGCCCGCGAACTCCGGACCGGGTTCCGATTCGCGCTCATCCTGCTGGCGCCCGCGGTGGCCGCGCTCGCCGCCGATGCCGGACCGGTCGTCGATCTCCTGTACGGCGCGCGCTTCGCACCGGCGGCGGCGATGCTGGTCTGGCTGGGGGTGGCGGTAGCGGTCACCGGCCTGCTCGATCTGCTGCTGCAGACCCTCCTGGCCCACGGACGCCATCGTCTGGCGCTCGCCATTCTGGGCGGTGGCTCCTCGGTCATGCTGGTGGCCACCCTGCCGCTGTTCGCCTGGTTCGGAGCCCTCGGCGTGGCGCTGGCGATGACGGTGGGGATCGGTTCCGCCCTGCTGGTGGCCGCGGTGGTGACCCGGCGACGGCTCGGAGGGTTCCTCGGACCGTTGTCGGTATCGCGCATTCTGGGGGCATCCCTGGCCCTGTTCCTGGTCCTGCGCCTGCTCGACGGTTCGGGAATGCTGCTTCTCGCCGAGTTCCTGCTCGCCGGCCTCGGCTATTTCGCCCTGCTCTTCCTGCTCCGAGAGATCACACCCGCCGAGCTGCGAACGCTGCTCGGCCGCGAACGGCCCTAGCCTGCCGGACGGCCTGCCTCACCCGGCCGTGCGCGGTCCCGCGGCAGCGGCTGCCGGTGCCGGTTCCCGCTGCCCCGCGACCATGGCGGAAGCGGACCCTTCCCCCATCAGACCGAAATGCCCGGCGACGGTCTCGACGCTTTCGCCGCGGATGTGGATGCGTCCCCAGAGCTCAAGGGCGAAGGTGCCGAAGGCGCCGTAGGGACGACGATCCAGTTCGGCCAGCGTGCGGGCGACGGCGGCCCGGGTGAAGCCCGCTTCCTCCAGCAGAAAGCCGCCCTCGAACCGCTCCGGCCGCGCCAATGGGCGCAGATAGTCGGCGAGCGGCAGCGGAAAGCCCATCTTCTTGCGATAGACGTGCTCGCGCGGCAGGTGCCGCTCGCAGATGCGCTTGAGCACCCATTTGTCGGCCCGCTTGCCGGCACGGTAGTCGGCCGGCAGTGCCAGCGCCGCGTGCACCAGTTCGACATCGAGGAAGGGCTCGCGGCATTCCACCGAGGCGCCCATGGTGGTGCGGTCGAGACGGCGCAGCAGCGGCGCCAGGAAATCGGCGAGATCGGTGACCGTGCCGGCCAGCACCGCCCGGTCGGCGGCATCGGCGACGAAGCCGTAGGCCGCCTCGGCCCGCTGCCGCGCTTCCTCGCGCAAGCCTCCGTCGATGGTGGCGACCGCCGCCGGCAGGGCATCGCGAAAGCGATGCGCGGTCACCGGCAGGCCTTCCATGCCGTAGGCAACGAGGGTGAGCGCGTCCCGCAGCTTGTCCGGAAGCCGTTCCAGCCAAGGCTCGAGGCGCAGCAGGCGGCGCCGACGACGATGGCTCCAGGCGTAGCCGCCGAAAAGCTCGTCCGCGCCCTCGCCGGAAAGCAGCACGATCACCCCGTGCGCCCGGGCCACCTCGGCGATCCGCCAGTAGGCGACGGAATTGGGGTGGGTGATGGGCAGGTCCTCGAGCCAGGCGACATGGGCGAGGCCGGTGCGGAAATCCTCCGGGCGCAGCTCCAGCGGAATGAGCGGCACGCCGGCGCGGGCGGCGACGAGTTCCGCATGGGGCCGCTCGTCATGCTCGGGATATCCCGCGACCGAAACGTGGAAGGCGGAAAGATCGCGCTGGTGGCGGGCGGCGAGCATCGTCACCAGGCTCGAATCGAGCCCGCCCGAGAGCAGGACGCCGACCGGCACATCCGCCACCAGCCGCAGGCCTATCGACTGCTCGAGAAGATCCGCGAGCTCCTCCACCACCTTCTCGGGGGGAAGGCCGGCGAACGCGCCGAAACGGCTCTGCGAAACATGGTCGAGCGGATCGTACCAGGCTTCGATGCGAAGCCGGCCGTCGCGCACCCGCAGAAGATGGCCCGCCGGAAGCTGCCGGATGCCGGCGAACAGGGTGCGCCGTCCCAAGGCATCGAGATTGCGGTAGAGCCACCATTCGGCGAGGGCGCCCCGGTCCAGTGCCCGCGAGGAGAGATGCGGCAGCAGCGCCTTGATCTCGGAGGCGAACAGCAGCCGGCCGCGATCCTCGGCGAAATAGAGCGGCTTGACCCCGTAGCGGTCGCGCAGCAGCAGCAGCTCCTCCCGCTCTCCGTCGTAGAGCGCGAAGGCGAACATGCCGCGCATCGGGCGCAATGCGGCGGTGTCGTGCCGGCGCACGCCTTCCAGCACCACTTCGGTGTCGGTTTCCGAGCGGAGGGAAACCCCCTCCTCGGCCAGTTCCCGGCGCAGATCCCGGAAATTGTAGACCTCGCCATTGTAGGCGATGGCGGCGCTGCCGTCGGCGGTGATCATCGGCATGTGGCCGCGCGGCGAGAGATCGAGGATGGCGAGCCGGACCGAGCCGAGACAGGCGGGTCCGAGGCATTCGATGCCGCGATCGTCGGGACCGCGATGGGCGATGCGTTCCAGCATGGCGGCAACCATGCGGCGTTCCTCTTCCCCGGAGGGACGACCGTCGAGATTGAGGATGCCGGCGAGACCGCACATGCCGCTCAGCCCTCGAAGCGGAAGCCGGCGAGCGGGCGGCCGTCCATCGCCTCCGGCACGGGAACCCCGGCCAGCGCCAGAACGGTCGGGGCGATGTCCCGGATGTGGCCACCCTCCGCTTCGTCGCGGCGCACCCGCGGCCCCCGGGCCAGCAGAAAGGCGAGCGGGCGATGGTTGCCGGTGTAATGGGCCGGCACCTCCCAGGGGGCCGGTCCCTCGATGCGGCCCGCGGTCGGCGCCTC
>CAYYZI010000362.1:0-3671 GCA_964475675.1 uncultured Geminicoccaceae bacterium | reverse complement strand
GTAAATCAACTGCGGATCCCTTGCCAGCGTCCCTGCCAACTGAAGCCATTTCTGCCCGCCGCTCCCGGTCGAGGGCCAGGATCTCGGCTGCCGCCGGCGGCAGCCCGCGGCGCTTCAGGCTCCTGTCGAAATCCTCAGGATGCTCGCGCAACCATTTGAGATCGAACACGTCTCGTCCTCGGCTCAGGGAAAGAAGGCAGGTCCGTTATCGCGGCGTGCCGGGCGCTCAATCGCGGTCTTCCGCGGCCTCTTCCTCGGCTTCCCGCTCGCGCCGGCGCTTCTCCGCCATACGTACCATGATGATGGAGATCTCGTAGAGGATGATGATCGGCAGGGCCAGACCGACCTGGCTGATGATGTCCGGCGGCGTGAGCACGGCGGCGACGCCGAACACCGCGACGATGGCGTATTTGCGGTTGCGCACCAGTCCCGCCGAGGAAATCAGGCCCACCCGGCCCATCAGGGTAAGGGCCACCGGCAGCTGGAAGCAGATGCCGAAGGCGAAGATGAGCTTCATCACCAGGTCGAGATATTCGCCCACCCGCGCTTCGAGCTGGATCGGCAGCGAGCCCTCGACGCCCGGTGTCTGGAAGCTCAGGAAGAACCGCCAGGCCAGCGGGAAGATGAAATAGTAGACCACCGCGCCGCCGATGAAGAAGAGGATCGGGGTGGCCACCAGGAAAGGCAGCAGCGCCTGCTTTTCATGGCGATACAGGCCGGGGGCGATGAACAGCCAGAGCTGGGCGGCGACGAAGGGAAAGGTGACGAAGGCGCCGGTGAAGAAGGCGACCTTGAGGTAGGTGAAGAAGGCCTCGGTGAGGCCGGTGTAGATCATCCGCGTACAGAGCGGCCGCTGGTCGGCGCCGCTGTTGGCGAGGCAGATGTCGGCCAGCGGCTGGGTCAGGAAGCGGTAGATCTGATCGGCGAAGAAGTAGCTGACGACGAAACCCAGCAGGATCGCCGCGGCCGCGTACATCAGCCGGTTCCTGAGCTCGATCAGGTGATCGAGCAGGGGCATTTCGCGATCGTCGATATCCTTGAGCACGGGCGGTCAGCTCTTTTCCGGCTGCGAAGCGGGCGCGGCGGGCGCCCCGGAAGTCACGGTCCGTTCCTCGCCCGGGGCGGCGGTGGCGGTCTCTTCCCCGACCGCGGACGGCGCCGCCGGGCCTTCGATGCGGTTGTCGCCGCCGTCCTTGTCGCCGTCGGCAGCGGGCTTCTCCTCGGCATCGGAGAAATCGAAGGCACGCGAGAGCTCGCCCTTGGGGTCGATGGCCTTGGTGATGCCGCCCTTGAGATCGGTGCTGCCGACCTTTTCGATGCCCTTCTTGATCTCGTCGAGCTCGGCCTCGCGGGCGATGTCCTCGAGCGAACGCTGGAAGTCGCGCGCCATCGCCCGGGCCTTGCCGATCCAGCGCCCGGCCGTGCGGGCGACCTTGGGCAGGTCGCGCGGCCCGATGATGATCAGGGCCACCAACAGGACGATGGCCATCTCCGACCAGCCGATGTCGAACATCGCCCGAGCTCCCCAGGCGCCGCGCGGATCAGCTCTTGGCTGCCTCGTCGCGCTGCACGGTGGCGTCCACCACCGGGCCCTTGGCCTGCTCGGTGCTCTCGGCGGTCACCGGCTTCGGCTTCCCGCCCTCTTCCTCCTCGCCCTCGTCGGACAGGCCCTTCTTGAAGTTCTTCACGCCCTTGGCGACGTCACCCATCACCTTGGGCAGCTTGCCGGCCCCGAACAGGATGAGGACGATGAGCAGGATCAACACGACCTGCCAGATTCCGATGCTCATGGGAACTCCTCGCACACCTCTTGAGAGCGGCCGTTTCCGGCCATGCAGTTGACGCGGACAATGGCAGAATTCGCGGATCGACGCAACGATGCGCGCTCACTCGGCCGGGAACACGAACAGGTGCCGCGAATCCAGCGCCACCGTCACCTCCTCGCCCACCGCGACATCGATGGCACCGGTCTCGCGCACCTTGACCTGGGTGCCGTCGGCCAGCCGCAGCCAGATCACGTGTACCGGCCCGAGATCGCGGCGGGCGACCAGCCGGGCGCGCGAGCCGCGGCTGCCGTCGCAGCGCGCGAGACGGATGCCCTCGGGGCGGACGATGACCTCCACCGCCTCGCCATCGGCCATGCGGGTGACCTGGATCTCGCCCAGGGGAGTGGCCACCAGGCCGCCATGGACGCGGGCGCGGAAGCGGTTCACCGGCCCGAAGAAGCCGGCGACGAAGCTGTTGGCCGGCCGGGCGTAGAGCTCGGCCGGAGCGCCGCTCTGGACGATGCGCCCCTGCTGCATGGCATGGATCACGTCGCCGGCGCGGATCGCCTCCTCGGCATCATGGGTGACCAGCAGAGTGGCGGTGCCGGCCTCGCGGAGAATGGCCAGGGCCTCCTCGCGGATCTGCGTGCGCAGCGCGGTATCGAGCGCCGAGAAGGCCTCGTCGAGGAGCATCAGATCGGGCTCGGGCGCCAGCGCCCGGGCCAGCGCCACCCGCTGCTGTTCGCCGCCCGAAAGGGTGTGCGGATAGACCGCCGCATAGGCGGTCATGTTGACCCGCTCCAAAAGCTCCTGCACCCGCCGGTCGCGCGCCGCACGATCCAGATGGCGCAGGCCGAAGGCCACATTGTCGGCCACCGTCAGATGGGGAAAGAGGGCGAAATCCTGGAACATCAGCCCCACCCGCCGGCGTTCCGGCGGTACCGTGAAGCCGGGCTCCGCCACCAGCCGGCCGCGGATCAGGATGCGCCCCTCCTGCACCGGCTCCAACCCGGCCACCAGACGCAGAGTGGTGGTCTTGCCGCAGCCCGACGGCCCCACCAGGCAATGCACCTCGCCCCGCCGGACCGCGAGCGAGACATGATCGACCACCCGCCGCGCCGCGAAGCTGTGGCTGAGTTCCTCGATCTCGAGCCCGGCGGGCTCCGCGCCTGTCTCTTGCCTGGGGCCGGAAATCACGCCCGTCCGTTCTGTGTCCTGCAGCATGCTGGCGATGGTCCGCGCCTTTCTAGCGATCGCTGGTCTGCTTGAAAAGGGAAGCCCCTTCGAGCTCCTCGAGCCGGGGCAGATCCTCCAGCGAAGAGAGTCCGAAATGGTCGAGAAAGCGCGGGGTGGTGACCCACATCACCGGCCGCCCCGGCACTTCCTTGCGTCCGCGCGGCGCCACCAGGCCGGTTTCCACCAGGAGATCGAGGGTGCCGCGACTGACCGCCACCCCGCGCACCGCCTCGATCTCGCCGCGGGTGACCGGTTGGCGGTAGGCGATGATCGCCAGGGTCTCGAGGGCGGCAGCCGAAAGCCTGCGCGGGCGCCGGTCGGCGCGCTGCAGGAAGGGGGCCAGCTCGGGGGCGGTGCGGAAGGCCCAGCGCCGGCCGCTGCATTCGAGGCGTACCCCGCGATCGGCGTATTGGCGCTGCAGCTCGCGCAGCAGCAGACGGGCCTCGCCGCGCTCCCCGAGCGCTTCCTGGATGGCGCCCTCGGAAAGGGGCTCGGCGGCGGCGAACAGCAGCGCCTCGAGGATGGAGAGCGGATCGGGCACACTCATCGGCGGCGTATCAGCAGCGGGGCGAAAGGCTCTTCCTGACGCAATTCCACCTCCCCCCGCCGGGCCAGTTCGAGGCTGGCGACGAAACTCGCCGCCAAGGCCGAGCGGCGGGGCAGCAGCTC
>CAYYZI010000361.1:0-3679 GCA_964475675.1 uncultured Geminicoccaceae bacterium | reverse complement strand
GGCCTTGACCTGTTCGAAGCCGGGCAGGCGAATCACGCTGCGGGCCCGCTCGCCGGGTTGGAGTTCGCGCTCGAAGCGCACGATGCGGCGGCCGCCCGCTTGCGGGGCGGGGGCGGCGGGGTCCGGCATCGCGTAGGGATCTGCCGGTGGCGCAGGCTCGCCGGGGGTATCGATGTGGGTCGAATCCACTTCCACGAAATCCCCGGGCACCGCCTCGCGGAGCAGGGCGGTGCCGCGGATGTCGGTCATGTCCGCAAGCGCTTCGCCCTTCGCCAGGCGATGGGCAATCTCAACGATCTGCCGCTCGCCGTTGCCGTACACCAGCAGATCGGCCTTGCTGTCGAGCAGCACCGAACGGCGGACCTTTTCCGACCAGTAATCGTAATGGGCGATGCGCCGCAGCGAGGCCTCGATGCCACCGATGATCAGCGGGACTTTTTTGTAGGCTTCGCGCACCCGCTGGCTGTAGACGATGACGCTGCGATCCGGCCGCTTGCCGCCGGCGTCGTCCGGCGTGTAGGCGTCGTTGGAGCGGATCTTGCGATCCGCCGTGTAGCGGTTGACCATCGAGTCCATGTTGCCGGCGGTGACGCCGAAGAACAGCCTGGGCGGGCCGAGCTTCTTGAAGTCGTCGACTGAGGTCCAGTCGGGCTGGGCGATGATGCCGACCCGGAAGCCCTGTGCCTCGAGCACCCGGCCGATCACTGCCATGCCGAAGCTGGGATGATCCACGTAGGCATCGCCGGTCACCAGGATGATGTCGCAACTGTCCCAGCCGAGCGCATCCATCTCCGCGCGGCTCATGGGCAGCTCCGGCGCGGGGGTGAGGCGTTTGGCCCAGTAGGGGCGATAGCCAAACAGCTTGGAGGGATTCGACATGGGTACGGGCAGGGTAGGCCGGAGCGGCGGCAAGGATGGCGATTTTATCGCCAATCGGTCCGGGCTGTCGAGGGTTGTCGTGCTTCAGGCGCCGAAGGCGAAGCGTTCGCGCAGCAAGCGGCGGGTGCTGGCGTTGACCGGCAGCCCGGCCAGCTCCGCCGCCGAGACCCAGCGGACCGCCAGGGCATCGTCGCGGGCCACGGCTTCGCCCGCCAGGTAGTCGGCCTGCAGATCGACGATCACGTAATGCCAACGGACGCGCCCGTCGGGATCCCGTTCGATGAGATCGAAGGCCCAGACCGGCTCGCCGGCGCGAATGGTCAGGCCGGTCTCCTCGCGGATCTCCCGCTCCGCCGCCTGCTGCAGGGTTTCGCCGAGGCGCACCTTGCCGCCGGGGATGGCCCATTCCCCGGCCGCGGGCGGATCGCGGCGCTGCACCAGCAGCACCCGCCCTTCATGAAACACCACCGCGCCGACCCCGACGCGGGGCACGCGTGGTTCGTCGCTGGCCGTCATGCGAATTCCTGATCGGTATTGCGATTGGACGGGGAGGGTAGCCCGAAAGGGATGCTGGCGCCAGCGTCGACGGGGTCGTCGCCCCCCCGGGTGTCGTGTCGCGCAATACTGTCGGTCGGGGTCAACGCAGCCCCCCCGACGGCCCTGTATCGCACCCCGCAGGTTGGGCTGACGCAGGAAGCCCAACAACCTGTGCCATTGGGATGGCGCACCGGAACGGCCGGTGTTGGGCTTCGCAGGCTCATCCCAACCTACGCGCAATTGTTCCGTACGGGGTCAACGCAGCCCCCGACCGACGGCCTTGTATCGCACCCCGCAGGTTGGGCTGACGCAGGAAGCCCAACAACCTGTGCCATTGGGATGGCGCACCGGAACGGCCGGTGTTGGGCTTCGCAGGCTCAGCCCAACCTACGCGCAATGATTCCGTTCGGGGTCAACGCAGCCCCCGACCGACGGCCTTGTATCGCACATCGTAGGTTGGGCTGACGCAGGAAGCCCAACAGGGCGTGTACATCGGTTTGATGAAACAGAACCGCATTGGGCGTGGCACGGGATTGGTGACTGGTGATTGGTGATTCTTCAGTAGAGGCATGAACGTTTCCCCGCAGCTTGGTTCGCGGACCGGCACCGGCCGGCCGGATTCGCTACACTTTGTTGCCTGTTTTCATTCCCGAACCAGAGTGCATGTCATGGCCGAGGATCCCCGAAATAGTCTGTTGCAGGTGTTCGATGCGGCCCTGCAGGCGGTGCACGGCAGCCGGGTGGTGCGGGGCTTCCTGCAGACCCGGTCCCTCCCGGAGCGGCCGCTCCGGCTGCTGGCCATGGGCAAGGCGGCGATGGCGATGGCCGCCGGGGCGGTCGGGGTGCTGGGCGAGCGCATTACGGACGGGCTGGTGGTCACCAGGGACGGCTACGTGGATCGGCGCCTGCCGGAGCGCCTGCAGGTCCTCGAAGCGGGCCATCCGCTGCCCGACGCCCGCTCGCTGGCGGCCGGGGCGGCGGTGCGTGAGGCGGTCGCCGGCCTGCCCGCCGATCACCAGTTGCTGGTGCTGACCTCGGGCGGCACCTCGGCGCTGGTCGAGGCCCTGCCCGAGGGCATCGGGCTGGCGGATCTGATCCGGCTCAACCGGTGGCTGCTGGGCAGCGGGCTGCCCATCGACCAGGTCAACCGGGTCCGGCAGGGCGTGTCGCTGCTCAAGGGCGGCCGGCTGGCGGCGTTGCTGCGGGGCCAGCCGGCCTGCAACCTGCTCATTTCCGACGTGCCGGGGGACGAGCCGGCCTTGATCGGCTCCGGCCCGTTCTGGCTGCCGCCGGAGACGCCCCTGCCGGAGGGCCTGCCCGACTGGATCCGGACAATGCTGGACCGGGCGGCCCACACGGTGGGCGCGGTGCATGTCCCCGTGGTGCCCCATCACATCGTCGCCAGCAACCGTGAGGCCCGCGCGGCGGCCGCCAGGGCGGCTACCGGCCTCGGCCTGACCACCCATTGCGTCCCGGACTTGCTGCAGGGCGAGGTGGAAACCGTGGTGGACGATCTGTTTGCCGGGATCGACGCCCTGGCGCCCGGGCTTCACATCCGGGGTGGAGAGACCACCGTCCGGCTGCCGCCGAACCCGGGCCGGGGCGGGCGCAACCAGCAGCTGGCGCTGGCCGCGGCGATTCGCATGGCGGGGCGGGCGGATCTGTGGCTGCTGGCGGTCGGCACCGACGGCAGCGACGGCCCGACCGACGACGCCGGCGCGCTGGTGGACGGCGGCACCGTGGCGCGGGGCGAGGCCGAGGGGCTGGATGCGCGGGACTGCCTGGCCCGGGCCGATGCGGGAACCTTTCTCGAAGCCAGCGGCGATCTGATCGAAACCGGCCCCACCGGCACCAACGTCATGGATCTGCTGCTGCTGTACAAGGCCGGCTGAAACACCGCGCCGGCGGGTACCGTATACTCCCCCCATGCCGAATTCTCCCAGCCTTTTCGAACGCACCCGTCGCTGCCTGCTGGAAACCGATCCGGCCGCCAAGCTGGCGGCCGTCGCCATGCTGTACCGGGACTGGCAGGCCGGTGTGGTCGAACCGACTGCCGTCCCGTTGCCGCCGGTCGGCGAACCGGGCCGGCCGGCCCGCCCGGCGCTGGTGGCGCCCCGCGAGCTGCCGCGGCGCAAGCTCACCAGCCCGGCCGGTCACGGGGCGCTGATTCATTCCCTGTGCCACATCGAGTTCAATGCCATCAATCTGGCGCTGGATGCGGTCTGTCGTTTCCGCGAGTTGCCGCGGGGCTATTACGGCGACT
>CAYYZI010000360.1:1219-3694 GCA_964475675.1 uncultured Geminicoccaceae bacterium | reverse complement strand
AGGATCTCGGGATCGTTGGCCAGCGCCCGGGCCAATGCCGTGCGCTGACGCATGCCGCCCGAAAGCTGCTCGGGATAGGCATCCTCGAACCCCTCGAGGCCGACCTCGGCGATGAAGCGGCGGGCGATCCGGCGGCGCTCGGCGGCCGGTACCCCGCGCAGGGAGAGGCCGAACTCGACATTGCGCTGCACGGTCAGCCAGGGGAACAGGGTGTAGCTCTGGAAGACCATGCCGCGATCGGCCGAAGGACCGTCGATCTCCCGCCCGTCCAGCAGCATGCGCCCCGAGGTCGGCTCCATCAGCCCGGCCACCAGCCGCAGGAGGGTGGACTTGCCGCAGCCCGAAGGGCCGACGATGACCACGAATTCCTTGTCGGCGACGGTGAGCGAGACCTCCTCGAGGGCCACCACCGGCTCCCCCTTGCGCCGGGCGAACGCCATCCGCACGCGGTCGACGACCAGCTTCTCCGTGGCCATCTCAGAAGGCCGGCGACCAGGGGATCAGCCAGCGGCGGATCCATTTGAAGATCTGGTCGGTCAGGAGGCCCAGAAGGCCGATGACGAAGATGCCGAGCAGGATGACATCGGTGAACAGGCCGCGCATGGCGTTGAGGATCATGTACCCGAGCCCCGAATTGGCGGCCACCAGCTCGGCCACCACGAGATAGGTCCAGGCCCAGCCCATGGTCACCCGCAGATTGTCCATCACCCCCGGCAGGCAGGCCGGGAACAGCACCCGGGTGACCACCTGCCCGCGGCTCGCCCCGAGCGTGTAGGAGCAGTCGATGAGATCCTTGGAGACCCGCGCCGAGACATCGGAAATGAGAATGAGCTGCTGAAAGAAGGTGCCGAGGAAGATCACCGCGATCTTTTCCTCGATGCCGATCCCGACCCATAGAATGAGCAGCGGGATGAGGGCGCTGACCGGCAGATAGCGCATGAAGCCGGTGATCGGCTCCAGCACCGCGGCGACGATCTGGAAGCTGCCCATCAGGATGCCGAGCGGCACCGCGAACAGCGAGGCGAGGGCGAAGCCCGAGAGGATCACGGTCAGGCTCGCCTGCATGTGGCGTAAAAGCGAGCCCCGTTCGAGGCCGCGGAGCCCGGCCAGCAGCACTTCATGGGGCGGGGCCAGGAAGTCCGCCCGCACGAGGCCCCCGTAGGTGAGCCAGGACCAGAGGGCCAGGAAGGAGACCCCGGTCAGCGTCCCCAGGGCCATTCTGAGGCCCGCCGGGATCTCCTCCTTGGGTGCCAGGACGCGACGCAGGTCCACGACCAACGTCCGGCTACTGGTTGACGATGTCGAATTCGATCAACGAGACGGGGTCGACCTCGACCTTGAACTGGCCGATCTCGCGGCCCAGCTCGATGGCGTTGCCGATGGTCTCGATGATCTGGCCGGGAGCGCCGGGCTTGCCGAAATAGGCCTCGTTCATGGCCCGGTCGTAGTAGCCGATGCCGGCCCGGGTCTCCTTGAACACCGCCGGATCCTCGAGCCAGCCGCCGACCCCGCGGGCCATGATCTCGTCGGCCTCCTGCTCGTTGCTCTTCTGGAACTCCACGGCCCGGATCCAGGCGCGGTAGACGGCCTGCAGATCGGCCTTGCGGGCCGCCAGCTTCTCGGGCGTGGTCACCGCCACATCGACGATCAGCCCGGGCGTCTTCGAGGAATCGACCAGCAGATGGCCGTGTGGGGCCTGCTTGCCCCGGGTCAGCCAGGGCTCCCAGGTGACCGCCGCATCCAGCCTGCCGGCGACGAAGGCGGCACCCGCATCCCCCGCGGTCATGTTCTGCGATTTGACGTCGGAGAGCTTGAGGCCGGCCTGCTTGAGAAGCACGCCCAGGAAGAACTGGGAGACCGAGCCCTCGGTGTAGCCGACGGTCTTGCCCTCGAGATCGGCGATGGTCTTGATCTCTTTCTTGGCGACGATGCCGTCGCCGCCGCGGCTGTCGTCGAGGGCGAACAGATAGCGATAGCTCTGCTCTTCGGAGAGATAGTTGAGGACCGTGTCGACGGTGGTCACCAGGGCGTCGATCTTGCCGGCGGCCAGCGCCGGAAAGCGGATCTTGACATCCTCCATGTTGATCAGTTCGACCTCGACCCCTTCCTCGGCGAAATAGCCCTTCTCCTGGGCGATGAAGAGCGGGCCGTAGCCGACCCAGGTGGAATGGGCGAGCTTGAGGGGTTCGGCATGCGCCGCCGTGGCCCCCAGCAGCAGCGCTGCCGCGGCGACGAACCAGCCGTGGCGATTCTTGTTCATGGTCGTGCCTCCCGCGATCATTGACGTGCGAGCTTCCGCGCCGCGCGGCGCGGCAGGAGCCTAGCGCCGCGCGCCTTTCCGGTCGAGGGTGCGACGGTGCCGGCTTCCCCTTCCCCCCGCAGGCGCCTGCCGGCGCGGCGCTTGACTCGGGCCCGCCCCGCGTCTCCTAATCGCCGCGCCGGCAAGGCTGGGGAAGGAGATGCAGGCGTATCGAA
>CAYYZI010000360.1:0-1119 GCA_964475675.1 uncultured Geminicoccaceae bacterium | reverse complement strand
CGTCTCCTAATCGCCGCGCCGGCAAGGCTGGGGAAGGAGATGCAGGCGTATCGAAGGCCGCGGGATCTGGAGACGGCCCTGACCCTCCTCGCGGAGGGCGGCTGGCAGGTCATGGCCGGCGGTACCGACCTCTATCCCGCCCATGTCGGTCGACCGCTGCCGGGCCCGATCCTGGACATCACCGGGATTGCCGAGCTGCGCTGCTTCGAGGAGACGGCGGAATGCTGGCGCCTCGGATCCTGCTTGCGCTGGAGCGATCTGTGCGAGCGCCCGCTCCCGTCTCTGTTCGACGGGCTGAAACGGGCGGCGGGAATGATCGGCGGCCGGCAGATCCAGAACCGGGCGACGCTCGGCGGCAATCTCTGCAATGCCTCACCGGCCGCCGACGGGGTGCCGCCGCTGCTGGCGCTCGACGCGAGGGTGGAGCTGCAGAGCCGCGATGGCCGCCGCGAGCTGCCGCTCGCCGATTTCGTTCTCGGCAACCGCCGGACGGCGCGGACACCCGACGAACTGCTGACGGCGATCCTCCTGCCGAAGCCGCGGGGCTGCGTCCGCACCACCTTCCTCAAGCTCGGCGCCCGCCGCTATCTGGTGATTTCCATCGTCATGGTCGCCCTCGCCCTCGACTGCGACGGGGAAGGCCGGATCCTGCGCGCGGGCGTGGCCGTCGGCGCCTGTGCACCGACGGCGCGGCGTCTGCCGCTGCTGGAGGCGCGGCTGACCGGGCGCAACCTCGCCGAACCGCTGGCGGAAGCGGTTACCGGGGAGGTGCTGGGGCCCCTCTCGCCCATCGACGATATCCGCGGGGGCGCGGCCTACCGCCGCGAGGCGGTGCTGGTACTGCTGCGCCGGGGGCTCGGGGAGCTCGCCACACCCCTTTGCGGAGCCGCCTGATGGGCGAGCGGCAGGAGGGGATCCGCTTCGTTCTCAATGGCCGTGCGGTCGTCAGCCGGGCGCCGCTGCAGAGTCGCCTCGCCGCCGTGCTGCGCGAGGAGTTCGGCCTCACCGGCACGAAGCTCGGCTGCGATGCCGGCGATTGCGGCGCCTGCACGGTTCTGATCGACGATGCCCAGGCCTGCGCCTGCCTGGTGCCGCTGGGCCAGCTCGAAGGGTGTCGGG
>CAYYZI010000359.1:0-3702 GCA_964475675.1 uncultured Geminicoccaceae bacterium | reverse complement strand
GGCTGTGCAGCGCCGCCGGCGAGGGGGAGCTGGTGGTGGAGAGCGAGACCCTCGATGCGGCCGGGGCGGAGGACGGTTTCGGCCCGCCCGAGGAGCTGGTGGTCAAGGGCCGCCGCGGGCGGCTGACGGTGCGCCGCTGGCGGGGCTGAGGGACGCTCCCGACACTCCTACCCAGGCCATGGAAGCGAAGGATCGACGAAGATTCGTATCCGGGTGCTCCGCATGCGCGGTTCGCGCGCGCATGGCGCAGAAATGGCTGGATGTCGCCGGCGGAGGCGTTGCAAAAGCGTTAACGCATATTCACGGGAGGAAACGAACATGCCGAAATCCGCAAAGCTACATAGCCGACTACGCATGATATCCGCTTCGGTCATACTCGTGTCCGTTGCGGGATGTGCAACGATCACCCGGGGAACGACGGATACGCTGGTGATCTCGTCGGATCCGCCGAATGCCGAAGTGACCCTTTCCAATGGTCTGCGATGCCGGACCCGGTGTTCCCTGGCGGTGAAGCGCAACGAGAACCTCACCGTCCAGATCGCCCGCGAGGGCTACGAGCCGGTGGAGGCCACGGTCACGCCGAAAGTGGCGGGTGGGGGCGCCGCCGGCATGGCCGGCAACGTCCTGCTGGGAGGCCTGATCGGCGCGGCGGTGGATGCCGGCAGCGGGGCGATGTACGACCTCGTGCCGAATCCCCTGCACGTCAACCTGGTACGCGTGGAAGAGGCGACGCCCCAGACGGAGGAGCCGGAGACCAGTGCTCGGATCATGCGGCCGGTAGCGGCGAGCGAAGCCGCGTTCGACGGGGACATCACCGGCGCAGCCGACCGGTGAGGGCGGCGGCTCAGCCCGGCCGGCGGGCGCAGATCAGGAATTCGCGGTTGCCCCTGGGGCCGGTGATCGGGCTCTCGGTGATGCCCGCGACCCGCCAGCCCATCTCCGCTTCGAGCCAGGCCCGGATGCGGGCGCAGACCTCTTCGTGGAGGGTCGGATCGCGCACCACCCCGCCCTTGCCCACCCGGCCTTTGCCGACCTCGAACTGCGGCTTGATCAGGGCCACCAGCACCGCCTCCGGGGCGGCCAGGGCGATGGGCGCGGGCAGGATCGTCTCCAGCGAGATGAAGCTCGCATCGCAGACCAGGAGATCGACCGGTTCGGGGATCTGCTCGGCCGTCAGATGGCGGGCGTTGGTGCGCTCCAGCACCACCACCCGGGGGTCGTTGCGGAGCTTCCAGGCGAGCTGGCCGTAGCCGACATCGACGGCATAGACGCGCCGGGCTCCCGCCTGCAGCAGCACATCGGTGAAGCCGCCCGTCGAGGCGCCGATATCGAGGGCGATGCGATCGCCGGCGTCGATGGCGAAATGCGCGAGCGCATGGGCCAGCTTGTGGCCGCCGCGGGACACCCAGGGTGCCCCCTCCTCCACTTCCAGCGGCAGGTCCGGCGCCACCGGATGCCCGGGCTTGTCGAGACGCCGCCCGGCGCTGCGGACACGACCCTCCAGCACCAGCGCCTGGGCACGGGCGCGGCTGTCGGCGAGACCGCGCGCGACCAGGAGCTGGTCGAGACGAAGACGGGAGCCGGCCATCTCAGCCCGCGGAGCGGCTCCGCGCCGCCGCCGCGCCCGCTTCCACCTCGCGCAGATGGGGCCGCTCGCCCAGAAGCGCGAGGATGCGGGCGACGATGGCCTCGCGATCGAGCCCGGCCATGGCATACTGGCCGGCCGGGGTGCCCTGCTCGAGGAAGCGATCGGGCAGCACCAGGCTGCGCAGCAGGAGCCGGCCCGAATCCAACAGCCCCTGTTCGAGCAGGAACTGCTGGACGTGGCTCCCGAAGCCGCCGATGGCCCCTTCCTCGACCGTCAGCAGCAGGGCGTGCTCGGCCGCCAGGCGGCGCAGCAGCTCGCCATCGAGGGGCTTGGCGAAGCGGGCATCGGCGACGGTGGTGGAGATGCCGCGGGCGGTGAGTTCGTCGGCCGCCTTCAGGCATTCCCCGAGCCGCGCACCGAAGGAAAGGAGTGCCACCCGGGTGCCTTCGCGGAGGATGCGGCCGCGGCCGATCTCCAGCGGCTCGCCGCGTTCCGGCAGCGCCACCCCCATCCCCTCGCCCCGCGGATAGCGAAAGGCGATCGGGCCCTCGCCCCAGGCGGCAGCGGTGGCCACCATCCGCACGAGCTCGGCCTCGTCGGCGGCGGCCATCACCACGAAGCCGGGCAGGCAGGAAAGATATGTCACATCGAAGCTGCCGGCATGGGTCGGCCCGTCGGCCCCCACCAGACCGGCGCGGTCGATCGCAAAGCGCACCGGCAGCTTCTGGATGGCCACATCGTGCACGATCTGATCATAGGCCCGCTGCAGGAAGGTCGAATAGATGGCGCAGAAGGGCTTCATGCCCTCGCAGGCGAGGCCGGCGGCGAAGGTCACCGCATGCTGCTCGGCGATGCCGACATCGAAGCAGCGCTCGGGAAACTCGGCGGCGAAGCGCGCGAGACCGGTGCCCGAGGGCATGGCCGCGGTGATCGCCACGATCCGCGGATCGCGGCGGGCCTCGGCGATCAGCGCATCGGCGAAGACATTGGTGTAGGTGGGCGCCTTGCCCTTCTTCCTGCGCTGTTCGCCGGTCACCACATCGAAGCTCGCCACCCCGTGATACTTGTCGGCCGCGGCCTCTGCCGGCGGATAGCCCTTGCCCTTCTGGGTGACCACATGGACCAGCACCGGCCCGTCGCCGGGATGATCACGCACGTTCTGCAGCACCGGCAGCAGATGGTCGAGATTGTGGCCGTCCACCGGCCCCACGTAATAGAAGCCGAGCTCCTCGAACAGGGTGCCGCCGGTGACCAGACCGCGGGCATATTCGTCGACCCGCTGCGCCGCTTCCCGCAGGCGCTTCGGGAAATGGCGGGTGAGCTGCTTGGCCACGTCGCGCAGGCTGCGGAAGGTGCCGGAGGAGACCATGCGCGAGAGATAGGCGCTCATCGCCCCCACCGCCGGGGCGATCGACATGTCGTTGTCGTTGAGGATGACGATGAGGCGGGTGCGCATGGCGCCGGCATTGTTCATGGCTTCATAGGCCATGCCCGCACTCATCGCCCCGTCGCCGATGACGCAGATGACGTTGCGGGGCTCCCCCTCGAGGCGCGAGGCCACCGCCATGCCGAGGCCGGCCGAGATGGAGGTCGAGCTGTGGCCGGCGCCGAAGGGATCGAAGGGGCTTTCGCTGCGCTTGGTGAAGCCCGAGAGACCGCCCGGCTGCCGCAGGCTGCGGATGCGGTCGCGCCGCCCGGTCAGGATCTTGTGGGGATAGGCCTGATGGCCGACATCCCAGACCAGCCGGTCGCGCGGGGTGTCGAACACGTAATGCAGGGCCAGGGTGAGCTCGACGACGCCGAGCCCGGCGCCGAGATGGCCGCCGGTCACCGACACCGCGGCGATGGTTTCCTGCCGCAGTTCCTCGGCCAGACGCGGCAGCGCCTCGGCGGGGAGCCGGCGCAGATCGTGCGGATCACGGACACGATCGAGAAGGGGCGTGTTGCTCATGCTGGAATCCCGGCTCGCGTCGTTCACGTCCTGCGGTGGATCACGAATTCGAACAGCTCTCGCAAGAGTATCGCATCACCCGGCAGATGGGCCAATGCTTCGCATGCCTCCAGATCGGAAGAGCACACGTCTGAACTCCAGTCACGAATTCGTATCTCGTATG
>CAYYZI010000358.1:0-3707 GCA_964475675.1 uncultured Geminicoccaceae bacterium | reverse complement strand
GAGCGCCTCTGACCATGAATCTGACCATGACGGCCAAGCTCCTCGCCCGGATCCACGATCCGGCCGAGAAGCTCCTCATTCTCTTCGACCGTCACCACGAAAGAGGCACGGTCGCGGAGCTGAAGAAACGGCTCTTTGCCGAGGGCATTCCGGCCGACGGCGAAGCCATCGGGCGCGAGGCCGACCATTGGGCCGCCGCCGCCGACCGGCCCCAGTGGCCGAAGCTCGGCTGGCTCGACCAGATCCGCTTCACGAAAGAGCCCGTCCTCATCCACCCGCTCTCGGGCGACCGGTGTCCTTTCGAGAGCGAGCTCCGGATCGATCTCGACGCCGTCGAGGTTTCTTCGCTCGCCCATGCCCTGCGCCTCGTAAGGCAGGCGGATGGCGGAATCGATTATGAAGCCACCGCGTGGGCGCTCTGGCGGCTGTGGCCACAGCCGGAGATGCTCGACGAGAACGCCCGCGAGCAGCTCGGACAGCTCTGGGGGCTCCTGCCGGCGGATTCGCGGGTGCCCGACCACACCATCTGGGCGCATCTCGATCTCACCGCCGCCCTGGCCACTGCCATGGCGGCCGACACCGAGGGTCGCGTTGGTCTCCTTCTCGTGAGCATCGGGCCGGTGCAGGAATTCATCTCCACCGCCCGCAGCATCTCCGATCTGTGGGCGGGATCGCATCTCCTCTCGACCCTCGCATTCGAGGGCATCAAGGTCTTCCTCGAAGAGCTCGGCCCCGAATCGATTCTCTTTCCCTCGCTGCGCGGTCTTCCGGTGGTGGATTTCTGGCTCGTGCGCGAGCGGGGCCTCGGAGGGTTCGAGCTTTTGCGACAGGGCTGGGCGCAAGTTGCGACCGACAGCAACCCGCTGTTCGTGGCCGCACTGCCGAACCGGTTCCTCGCCATCGTGCCCCATGGACGGGGCGAGGAGCTCGCGCGAAAGGCCGAAGAGCGCATGCGGACATGGATCCGCGAGAAGGCCGAGGCGGCCTTTGCGCGTCTCCTCGGTATGGCGGATGTCCGGGACCGAGCGGCACTTCCGGGCCACCGTCAGATCGAGCGTCACCTCCGAGCTTTTCCGGAAGTGCACTGGGCGCTCGTCCCTTGGGCAGACCGTGGTGGCCGGACGAAAGCGGCGGCGGACAAGCTCGAAAGGCTGCTAGGCACCTTCTACCCGAAGGATGCTACGCGCCCCGGATTGTTCGCGAGTGCCCTCTGGAAGCTGCTCGAAGACGCGAAAGCGAGCGGTTTCTTCCCGCCCAACTCGGGTGTGCTTTATCCGGCGGCTTACGAGCTCGGAGATCGCGCCCATGCAGCGGCGAAAACGGTGCGGCCCTTCCCGCAGAGTGATGAGAAGGGGTACCGCTGCAGTCTTTGCGGGGAGCGGGAGTGGCTCACCGATGACGAAAGCGCTCTCGACCTGACGCCGGGCCGGCGAAAGGAACAGGGCACGTTGTGGACCCGCATCGGCGAGCGGCGACCGGCCTGGGCGCGCCGCGGCGAGCATCTGTGCACCCTCTGTGCGCTCAAGCGGCTCTGGCCCGAGATGTGGGCGGACGAGATCCGACAGGGCGCTTCGGGCCTCGAATCGCTCCGCCGCTACGTCGTCTCGACCCATACCATGGCAGCGGCGCGGGATCTCGAGGCACTCGACACGTTGCCGGACGAGCAGGTCGAGTCACTGGCCGGAGAGGCGAAGGCCGCCGACGTTCCGGCGCTGCCGCCAAGGCTCGCCCATCTGCGCAGGGAAAACCGCCCGGCCGCGCGTCTGCTCGTTCGCCTCGAAGAGCTGCGCGAGGCGGCCGAGGGCGACGACGAATCGGCGCGTGCCGCGTCCGAGGAACTGTCGGCTCTTGAGAGTCAACTTCGCAAGAACAAGTGCCTCGGCCGTCGCCCGGAGACCTATTATGCCATCATTCTCATGGACGGCGACCGCATGGGCGCCTGGCTTTCGGGAACGGGGCCAGCCGCGGCGCTGAAATACCGCGACTTCTGGCATCCCACGCTCCGCAATCGGATCGAAGAACTTGAAAAGATCGTTCCCGGTCTTGAAAAATACGCCGACGCGCCGCGCGCGCCCTCGCCGGCGCGTCACATGGCGATCTCGGAGGCCCTCAACGCCTTCGCCGTCCATCTCGTGCCGGCGGCGACAGAGCAGCTGTTCAAGGGACGCCTGATTTACGCCGGCGGCGACGACGTCCTCGCGTTCGTCTCCGTCGATGATCTCTTGCCGCTCATGCTCACGCTCCGGGTGCTCTATGGCGGCCTTTCCGACGATCGATGGCCCGAGGTCGAGGCGTTCGCGCCGGTTCGCGACCGCTACTGGAGCGGTCGGGGCTTCGTGCTGGATCGGCGGGCCGAGCGGCTCCACCGGGTCATGGGTCCCCGGGCCAGCGCCTCCGCCGGTGCCGTGGTCGCCCATGCCACCATGCCGCTGCGCCATGTGCTGGAACAGGCCCGTGAAGCCGAGCGAGCGGCGAAGGCACAAGGTGGGCGGGACGCCTTCGCGATCCGCGTGCTCAAGCGGGCCGGCAGCGCCGATACCCTGGTTGCGAAATGGTTCGCGGGCGGTGATGCCGCGCCGGAGGAGGACCCGATCCGGCTGCTCATGGAGACGGCCGCCCTCGTGGGTGGCGAGGGCCTCTCCCGGCGGGGGATCTATCAGACGGTCTCCTGGCTGGCGGAGCTGCCGGACAATCCACCATCCGAACTGTTGCAGTCGAACCTCGTCTATCAGTTGCGGCGTCAGAGCGATCCGGAACATGCGGCGCCTGCTCGCGTGACCCGCCTCGGCCAGCGTCTCGCTGCCGCCGCTGAACGCCAGGAACAGCCGGTCCCGTGGCTCCGCGAGCTCCTGGTGGTTGCCGAGTTTCTCGGGCGTGACGGACGCGCCGCCACCCTCTTGCCGCCCGATCTCCCGGCGACGGAGAAGACGGAGGAGGTTGCCCATGGCTGAGCAGCGCTTCCTGCGTCCGCTGGACGTGTTGTACCTGCGCGGTAACCGGCTCTTCGGTGAGGCCGGCGCCCACAGCGAGGCGGAGATGCCGCCCTGGCCCACGGTGGCGGCAGGCGCCCTGCGTTCCCGCATGCTGGCGGATGCCGACGTCGATCTCCATGCGTTCGCCGGCGGTATCCCCGCGCCCCATGACGTTTTGGAGAAAATCCTCGGGACGCCCGAGCGACCCGGCACCTTCACCCTGACCACCCTGCTGCCGGCTCGGAGGACCGAGGAGGGAGTCGGACCGCTCTTCCCCCTGCCCGCCGATCTGGTGGTGTACGGGGATCGGTCGATCGAGGAGGTGCGGCGCCTCGATCTCGAGGTTCCGCGGGCACGACTCGCGGAAGACGGTCTCCTGGTCGGTCATCCGCTGCCGCATCTCCCGGTGCTGCGCCGGAGGGAGGCGGGAAAACCGCTCCCCGGCCCGTGGCTGACGTCGGAGGGACTGCGGAGCTATCTCGGGGGCGGTGTCCCCCGACCGGAGCAGGTCCTGCGGAGCGGGGATCTCTGGAAGACCGAGACGCGCCTCGGCGTGGCCCTGGAAACCATGACCCGCACGGTCCGCAGCGGGGCGCTCTACACGAGCGAAGTGGTGGCGCCCTCGCCCGATCCCGCGGTCGGCTTTTTCGTCGAGGTGACGGGCGCCGATGGGCACGTCCCTCGGGACGGACTGCTCCGCTTCGGCGGGGACGGTCGCGCCGTCGCCGTCGAGCC
>CAYYZI010000357.1:0-3719 GCA_964475675.1 uncultured Geminicoccaceae bacterium | reverse complement strand
AGTACCGAGGTCATCAGGCCCAGCGAACCGAAGCCCTGGGCCACCGAGTCGGACTGCACATCGCCGTCATAGTTCTTGCAGGCCCACAGAAAGCCGCCTTCCCATTTGAGCGCGGCGGCCACCATGTCGTCGATCAGGCGATGCTCGTAACCGAGACCCCTGGCCTCGAAGCCGTCCTTGAACTCGCTGTCGTAGATCTCCTGGAAAATGTCCTTGAAGCGACCGTCATAGACCTTGAGAATGGTATTCTTGGTGGAAAGATAGACCGAGTAGCCGCGCTCCAGACCGTAATTCATGCAGGCCCGGGCGAAGTCGCGGATCTTCTCGTCCTCGTTGAACATGCCCATGGCGATGCCGGGGCCGGGGTAGTCGTGGATCTCCCAGCTGGTCGGCTCGCCCCCGTCTTCCGGGGTGAAGGTCATGGTGAGCTTACCCCTGCCGGGGATCCGCACGTCGGTGGCCTTGTACTGGTCGCCGAAGGCGTGACGGCCGATGACGATCGGCTTTTCCCAGGTGCGCACCAGCCGCGGCACGTTGCGGCAGATGATCGGCTCGCGGAAGACGGTGCCGCCCAGGATGTTGCGGATGGTGCCGTTGGGCGAGCGCCACATCTTCTTGAGGCCGAACTCCGCCACCCGCGCCTCGTCGGGGGTGATGGTCGCGCATTTGACACCGACATTGTAGCGCTTGATGGCTTCGGCGGCCTCCACCGTCACCCGGTCCTCGGTGGCATCGCGGTTCTGGATGGACAGGTCGAAGTAGACGATGTCGAGATCGAGGAACGGCAGGATCAGCTGCTCCTTGATCATGTGCCAGATGATGCGGGCCATCTCGTCGCCGTCGAGCTCGACGATCGGCTTCTCGACCTTGATCTTTGCCATCCTGCGGTCTCCGGAGATGTGAGCGGCGATGGGCGCCATGCTTGGCTGCGCGGCTTCTACCCGCTCTCGTCCGGCTTGCCAAAGCGGTCCGCGGTCGCAGCCTCCTCCAGCCAGAGCGGGTTCTCGAGCGTGGCCAGAAAGGCCCGATGGGCGGCCAGTTCCTCGGCGGTCGGCGCATGCGGTCGCGGCGGCCGGCGCACCCGACGCGGTCCCTGGCCGCCTTGCGACGTCCGTTGCGCGGTTTCGAGGCCGAGCGCCGCCTGGCGGCCGCCGATCAGATGCAGATAGACCTCGGCCAGCAGCTCGCTGTCGAGCAGTGCGCCGTGCAGTTGGCGCTGACTGGCATCGACGCCGAACCGCCGGCACAGCGCGTCGAGACTGTTGGACTGGCCGGGAAACTTGCGCTGGGCCAGGAGCAGGGTGTCGATGGCGCGGCCGGGCGGCAGCGGCTCGCGCCCGCAGCGCACCAGCTCGGCGTTGAGAAAGCGCAGATCGAAGCTCGCGTTGTGGATGACGAGCGGGCTGTCGGCGATGAACGTCAGGAACTCCTCGACGATTTCGGCGAAGCGCGGATGCTCGGCGAGGAACGCGGCCGACAGGCCGTGGACGCGCTCCGCCTCGATGGGCATGTCCCGCTCGGGATTGAGATAGCGGTGGAAGGTCGCGCCGCTCGGCAGGTGATTGACCAGCTCGACCGCGCCGATCTCGACGATGCGATGGCCGTCCTTGGGATCGAGGCCGGTGGTTTCGGTGTCGAGAACGATCTCACGCAGCATGTGGCAGGCTTCCCTGTCGCGCGTTCAGGAACCATCGCTCCGGCCATACCCGGGGCGGCAGGCGGCGCATGTCGAGGATGATCCGGCGGATGATCGCCAAGGTCGCGCCCTTGCCCTGGCCGGTGGCGATCAGATAGTGGGCGCGCTTGCGCTTTTCCGCTTCCGGCATCTGGGCGGCGCGGATCGCCGCCAGCTTCTCGGCGGTCATGCCGGGCCGGCGCCGGGCGCGCTGTTCCTGGACGAGGGGATGGCAGGTGACCACCGCCACCCGGTCGGTGCGACGCTCGCCGCCGGTTTCCAGCAACAGCGGAATGTCCAGCACGGCCAAGGGAACGCGGGCCCGGGCGCAACGCTCGAGAAAACGACGTTCGCAGTCCCGCACCAGCGGGTGGAGAATCGCCTCCAGCCGCCGCAGCGCCGCCCGATCGGCGAACACCCGCCGGCCGAGCGCGGCCCGGTCGATGCCGCCCCGGCCGTCGCCGGTGCCGGGAAAGATGGCGATCACCGCCGCCACCGCCGCCCCGCCGGGCGCCAGCAGCCGGTGCACCGCGGCATCGGCATCGAACACCGGCACCCCGAAGGCGTCGAACACCGAGGCCGCGAAGCTCTTGCCCATGGCGATCGAGCCCGTGAGACCGAGGATGCGCATGGCTTCATTTCTCCAGCAGCCCCTGCTGCCGCAATGCCTCGAGGAGCGGCAGCAGCGGCAGGCCCAGTACCGAGAAATAGTCGCCCTCGATGCGGCTGAACAGCTGCACGCCGCGCCCTTCGAGCCGGTAGGCGCCGACCGCCGACAGAATGCTCGTCCCGCTCTGCTCGAGATAGTCGGCGAGAAAGGCGTCGGAAAACGGACGCATCCGCAGTTCCACCTTCTCCACATGGCGCCACAGAGGGGCCTCGCCGCGAACCAGAACGGCCGCCGTCAGCAGCCGGTGCGCGCGTCCGCGCAGCCGCCGCAGCAGTGCTGCCGCCGCTTCGAGATCGGGGCATTTTTCCAGCCATTCGCCCTCGAACTCGAGGATCTGGTCGGCGCCCAGCACCAGATCGTCCGGCGCCACCCGGCCGGCGAGGGCGAGTGCCTTGGCCTCCGCCAGCCGGGCCGCCGCCTCGCCCGGCCCGGCACCGGCGGCCCGCAGCGCGTCGCGCAGCTCCGCTTCCGGCAGATCCGTCGGGGCCACCTTCAACGGCACCCCGGCCGCGCGCAGCAGGCGCGCACGGACACTGCTGGCCGAGGCCAGAACCAGCGGCTTTGCAGAGGCTGCTGTCATGCGCGCGACTTACCATGCTGCATGCGGCGGCGAAACCATGGCCGTGCATCCGGGGTGCGGCGCACGGGGATGTCGTCTGCCGGGCTTGACAAGCCGCATGTGGGTGTGACGATGCGGCCACAACAAGATCGGCCCAGAGGAAGGAGGAACCCTCAATGCGCAAGAAGCGGGCTCTGGCCCTCACCAGTATCGTCGCCCTCGCGGCGGCGGCCGGGATCGCCTATGCGGCGGAAACCCTGACCGTCGTCTCCTGGGGCGGCGCCTACACCAAGAGCCAGATCGAAGCCTACCACAAGCCGTTCACCGAGAAGACCGGCGTCGTCATCAATTCCGTCGACTACAATGGCGGCCTCGCCGAGGTGCGGGCCCAGGTCGAATCCGGAAACGTCACCTGGGATGTGATCGATGTCGAGCTGTCGGACGCGATCCGCGGCTGCGATGAAGGTCTGTTCATTCCCATCGATCCCTCGATCCTGCCACCCGCCCCGGACGGTACCCCGGCCGAAGAGGATTTCGTCGAAGGCGGCATTCAGGAATGTGCGGTGGCCAACATCGTCTGGTCGACGGTCTACGCCTATCGCACCGATCTGGTGGGCGACAAGGCGCCCTCGACCATCGCCGACTTCTTCGATCTCAAGACCTGGCCGGGCAAGCGCGGCATGCGGCGCACCCCCAAGGTCAACCTCGAGTTCGCGCTGATGGCCGACGGGGTGCCGACCAAGGAGGTCTACAAGGTGCTGAGCACGCCCGAGGGTGTCGATCGGGCCTTCGCCAAGCTCGACGAGATCAAGGAT
>CAYYZI010000356.1:0-3722 GCA_964475675.1 uncultured Geminicoccaceae bacterium | reverse complement strand
GGGATCCCATATTGCGAAGGCGTGGCTTCGCATGGAATGCCGGGATCGTGAGCGAACAGCAGGCGGATACCGGCCGGACGGTCCGGGAACTGATCCGGCGATGTGGCAGGGCGACCCTCGCCACCCTTCTGTCCGAGGCGCAGGAGCCGGGACCGGCCCCCTACGCCTCGCTGGTGATGGTCGCGGCGGATGCCGATGCCAGTCCGCTGCTGCTGCTCTCCGAGCTGGCGGTGCATACCCGCAATCTCGGCGAAGATCCGCGCGCCGCCCTACTGTTCGACGGCACCGAAGGCCTCGCCAATCCGCTCGCCGGCGAGCGGGCCACTCTGCTCGGCTCCCTCGAGCCCGTATCCTGCGAACGCATGCTGGCCCGCTATCTGCGCTTCCATCCGCAGGCCGCACAATACAGCGGTTTCTCGGATTTCGCGCTCTACCGGATGCACCTCACCCGGGCCCATCTGGTGGCCGGCTTCGGCCGCATCGCCTGGGTGGCGGCGGAAGCCGTGCTGCTGCCCCGGGCCGTGCTCGACGCGCTCGGCGAAGCGGAGGCCGGACTGCTGGCCGAGCTCAACCGCGAGCATGTCGACAGTCTCCAGTTGCTGGCCGCGGGCTGCGGGGCACCGGCCGGCGCCTGGCGGGCGATCGGCCTCGACCCCGAGGGTGTCGATCTGGCCCGTGACGGCGAACGGCTCCGCATCACCTTCCCCAACATGGTCACCGATGCGGAGGGCCTGCGCGCGGCACTGCTGGCGCTGCTCCGCAGCCGCCGGCGGCGGCCGTCCGAGGAACATTCGTCCTGATCGCGGATTGATCACCGAGGAGGAGCATCGAAGTGCATTCCCCCAGCATCGATCGCCGGGCGGGCCGGGAACCGTCCCCTGCGCCGGCCGCGCCACGCGCCAATCTGGTGCCGGCGCGGCTGATCATGGAGGCGGTGCGCGCCGGCGAGGCGGAGCTCGATGCCGCCGGCGCGCTGGTCGCCCGCACCGGCATCTTCACCGGCCGCTCGCCCGGCGACAAGTTCATCGTCGCCCGGCCCGATCTCGCCGATACCATCGACTGGGGCGACAACAACCAGCCCCTGGATCCGGTGCGCTTCGAGGCGCTGCTGGCGCGCGCCCGAGCCTACATGAAGGGCCGCGCCCTCTACCGCCAGGATCTGTTCGCCGGCGCCGATCCCCGCCATCGTCTGCGGGTGCGGATCTGGACCGAGCAGGCCTGGCACGCGCTCTTTGCGCGCAACATGTTTCTGCGCCCGGGACGCGAGGAGCTGGCCGGGTTCCGCCCCGACTGGGAGGTTCTCCATCTGCCCGGCTTCCGGGCCGATCCCGCGCGCGACGGAACGCGTTCGGAGACCGTGGTGGCGATCGACTTCGCTACCCGCACGGTGCTCATCGGCAACACCCTCTATGCCGGCGAGATCAAGAAGTCGATCTTCACCGTACTCAACTATCTGCTGCCCGAACGCGGCGTCCTGCCCATGCACTGCTCGGCCAACATGAGCCCGAGTGGCCGGGTGGCCCTGTTCTTTGGCCTGTCGGGCACCGGCAAGACCACCCTCTCGGCGGATGCCGACCGCATCCTGATCGGCGACGACGAGCATGGCTGGTCGGAGCGGGGCGTGTTCAACTTCGAGGGCGGCTGCTATGCCAAGGTGATCCGTCTGCGCCGCGAAGCGGAGCCCGAGATCTGGGCCGCCTCCAACCGCTTCGGTGCGATCCTCGAGAACGTGGTGCTCGATGCCGAAACGCTGGAGCCGGATTTCGACGATGCCAGCCTGACCGAGAACACCCGCAGCTCGTACCCGCTCGATTTCATCCCCAATGCCAGTCGCGACGGGCTCGGCGGCCACCCCCGCGATATCGTCATGCTGGCCTGCGACGCCTTCGGCGTGCTGCCGCCCATCAGCCGCCTCACCCCGGCACAGGCGATGTACCACTTCCTTTCGGGCTACACCGCCCGGGTGGCCGGCACCGAGCGCGGGGTCACCGCCCCCAAGGCGACCTTTTCCGCCTGCTTCGGCGCCCCTTTCATGCCCCGCCATCCGAGCGTCTATGCCCGCCTGCTGGGCGAGTTCATGCATCGCCACAAGGTGCGTTGCTGGCTGCTCAACACCGGCTGGAGCGGTGGCGGCTACAGCGTCGGCGAGCGCATGCCGCTGGCCCTCACCCGGGCCCTCCTGCATGCCGCCCTGGCGGGCGAACTGGATCGGGTTCCGACCCGCATCCATCCGGCCTTCGGCCTGGCCATGCCGACCGCCTGCCCGGGCGTCGATCCGAGCCTGCTCGATCCGCGGGCGAGCTGGGCGGACAAACGGGCCTATGACGAGGCGGCGGCCATCGTCGCCGATCTGTTCGCGAGGAATTTCGAGCAGTTCCGCTCCCATGTCGGCGAGGAGGTGCTGCGCGCCGGTCTGCTCCCCGGCGGCGACCGGGCGGACAGGACCGGCTAGGGGATCCAGCCCACGGCGGCAGCCACCACCAGCACCTCCTGCCCGCCCTCCCAGATCATGTCGAGGGCAACATAGAGGACCAGTGCGAGGCCGATATAGGCGATCCAGTGATGGCGCTCGATCAGCCGCGCGATGTAGCCGGCGGCGACGGCCATCAGGGCGATCGACAGCACCAGCCCGAAGACCATGATCCAGGGATGCTCGCGGGCCGCTCCGGCCACCGCCAGAACATTGTCGAGGGACATCGAGATGTCGGCGATGGCCACCTGCAATACCGCCGAGCCGAAGCTCTTGAGCTCCGGCTCCTCGCGCTCCCGGCCCTCGGCCGCGAGCTGCATCTCGATGCTGCGGCCGCGGATTTCCCGCCACATCTTCCAGGCCACCCATAAGAGCAGCAGCCCGCCGGCCAGCATCAGGCCGATGATCGCCAGCAGATCGACGGCAATCAGCGCGAAGGCGATGCGGGCGACGAGGGCCAGTGCGGCCCCCAGCGCAATGACGCGCCGCTGCTCGCGATGCGGCAGGCCGGCTGCAGCCGAGCCCACCACCACGGCATTGTCACCGGCCAGCACGATGTCGATCATGATCACCGACAGGAAGGCGGTGAGCTGACTGGCGAGATCGGGATCCAGCATGTTTCGTCGTGCCTGCCGTTGCCGCGCCGCAACCTATCCGCAGGCAGCCGCCCGCGCCAGTCCCCCACCCGGGGCCCGTAGCGCCCGTGCGAAGATCGCCGATTGACCTTCCGGTCGCGTGGCGCCAAACGCGCTGACATGAACCCGACCGGCGCCCCATCCCTGACCCTGGTTCTCGGCGGCATGCGCTCGGGCAAGAGCCGCCATGCCGAGCGGCTGGCCCGAGGCAGCGGGCTGGAGCCCGTCTATCTGGCCACCGCCCGGGCGCTCGATGCCGAGATGGCGGCACGCATCGCCGCCCATCGCCGCCGGCGTGGCCACGACTGGCGGACGGTGGAGGCGCCACTGGCCCTGCCCGAGGCGATCGGCGAGGAATCCCGTCCCGGGCGGATCCTGCTGGTGGAATGCCTGACCATGTGGCTCACCAACCTGCTGATGGCCGAGGCGGAAGTCGCCTCCGCTTTTGCCCGGCTCGAGGCGGCGCTGGCGGCGCGCCGGGGGCCGGTCATCCTGGTCGGCAACGAGGTGGGGTTCGGGGTGGTGCCCGGCGATCCGCTGAGCCGGTGCTTCGTCGACCATGCCGGCGAGCTGCACCGGCGGCTCGGCGAGCTGGAGGAGGCGCTGGAGGCGTTTCG
>CAYYZI010000355.1:0-3757 GCA_964475675.1 uncultured Geminicoccaceae bacterium | reverse complement strand
AGGATCACGCCGATGCCCTCTTCGGCCAGCCGTTTCATGAGCTGGTAGATCTCGATCTTGGTACGCACGTCGATGCCCCGGGTGGGCTCGTCGAGAATCAGCACCTTCGGGCGGATGGCCATCGCCCGGCCGATGATCGCCTTCTGCTGATTGCCCCCGGAAAGGAACATGATGCGCTGGGACAGGGAAGGCGTGCGCACGGCGAACCGCTCGACGATCCTGCGGACGAGGGTGCGTTCCTTGCCGGTCGAGATCAGACCGTAGGGAGCGGTCTCGTCGAACAGGGCGATGCCGATATTGTGGAGCACGCTCTGCATCGGAAAGATGCCGTGCAGGCGCCGCTCCTCCGACAGATAGACGAGGCCGGCGGCCACCGCGCGGGCGGGTTCACCGAGGGGCAGAGGTTCGCCCAGCAGCCGCACCTCGCCGCGGTCCGCCGGGCGATAGCCGAAGATGCTCTGCATCAGCTCGCTGCGCCCCGAGCCGACGAGCCCTGCGAAACCGAGGATCTCGCCCCGGCGCAGCTCGAAAGAGACCTCGCGGAAGCGCGGGCCGGACATGCCCCGTACTTCGAGCAGGGTTTCACCGGGGTGGGCTGCGGGCTGATAATGTTCCTCGATCAGCACCTCCTCTCCGGCCATCAGCGACAGCAGGCGGGCTTCGTCGAGCTGGTCGATCGCGAAATGGCCGACCGAACGCCCGTCCCGGAGCACCGTGATCTCGTCGCCGATTTCGAAGATCTCCTCGGATTTGTGGGAGATGAAAACGATCCCCTTGCCCTCGTCGCGCAGGCCCCGGACGATCTCGAAGAGGCGTTCGACCTCGGCGATGGTCAGCGAGGAGGTCGGCTCGTCGAGGATCAGGACGTCGAGGGTACGATGGGCGCAGGCGCGGGCGATCATCAGGAGCTGCTGGTCCGACACGGACAGCTCGCGCACCTGCTGCCGGGGATGGGCACGGATGCGAAAGCGCTCGAGCCGCGAGTGGGCGGCCCGCTCGAGCTCTGCGGGACGGACGAAGGCGCCTTCGAACCCGGCCTGATCGAACGGCATGAACAGGTTCTCGGCGACCGACAGGTGGGGAAAGAGGCTGATCTCCTGCGGCACGTAGCCGATGCGCCGGAAAAGGGTCGGATCCTCGGCGGCATCGCGTCCGAGGATGCGAACACTGCCTTCGGTCGCCTGCTCGGTGCCGGTCAGGATCTTGACGAGGGTCGACTTGCCGGCGCCGTTCTCACCGGCGATGACATGCACCTTGCCCGGTCGGATGGCGATGGAAACCCCGTCCAAGGCGACCACCCCGGGGTAGCGTTTGGTGATGGCCTGCGCTTCGACCAGCGAAGTCAACGGTCACCTCGTCCGCGAAAATGAGATTCGGGCAGCGGGCGACCTCCGATCCGCAGAGGAAGACCGGAGGTCGCCCCCAAAGGCGCTCTCAGCGCAGCTCGCCCTTGAGGTTGTCCTTGGTCAGGACGAGAATGCCGGTGTCGATGGTCTTCGGCGTGACGATGCCGTTGGTGCCGTCATAGAGCATCATCACCGCATAGAAGCCCTGGATGTGGGGCCGGGTGGAAGAGGAGGAGTCGGCCACCCCTTCCTCGACCAGCTTGACCATGTCGGGCAGATTGTCGAGACCGACCATCTTCACCTTGCCCACCAGACCGGCTTCCTTGATCGCCTGACCGATGCCGATCGGGCCGGCCGCGTCGCAGGCCACCCAGCCATCAAGTTCGGGATGTGCCTGCATGATGGCCGCCGCCTGCTTCTGGGCGGTCTCGATGCTGTCGTTGTCGATGCCCTCGGCCACCAGCTTGATGTCCGGATACTTGGCGAACACCTCGCGATGGCACTCGGCGCGGATCTTGTGATTGGGTGCGGTGGGCACGCCCTGCATGATGGCCACCTCGCCCTTGCCGCCGAGGATCTCGACGAGGCGCTCCGAGGCGATCTTGGCCTGTTCGCAGAAATCGTTGCCGATCGAGGTGAAGACCATGCCTTCCGGCGGCACCGAGTCGAACGCCACCACCTTGATCCCGCGATCGATGGCTTCCTGGAGGACGGGCTTGTTGGCGGCGGCGTCCAGCAGATCGATGGCGATGCCGTCGGGCTGGGTGGCGATCGCCCGTTCGAGGATCTGGTTCTGTTCGACCACGTTCGCCTGCTGCGGCGCCCGGTATTCGATCGTGACGTCCTTGCCGGCGGTGTCCTTCAGATAGGCGGCCGCGGCCTTGGCCCCCTCATGGACGATGTCGAACCAGGGATGGACCACCTTGGGCACGATGACGAAGCGGTAGCTTTCCTTGGCCTGGACCACGCCCGCCCCGGCGACCATGCCGGCGGCGACGAGGATGGCGGTGAGTGTCTTCATGAGGCTGCCTCCTTCTCTCTGGCTGTTCACCGGGTTCCCTTGCGGTTCCCTGTCGCGGCATCTCCCGGGGAGACGCCTTTCTCCCGAGGCGCGGCATCGATGCCGGCGAACGCCTCGAAGATGCGGGCGAGGGAGAGGGCGCCCGGGTCCACATGGCCCAGCGCCCGCTCCCCCAACGTCTTGGCCTTGCCGGTACGGGGCAGCATCGCCCGCGTCGCCTCCGCCCCGCGCGCAGCTGCCTCCGCCACCTTGGCGAGGAGGGCGTCGATCTCCGCCTCCGGTTCGGCACAGGCCGCCTCGGCGGCCGGCGCCAGGGCGTCGAGCATGGTCTTGTCGCCCGGCTTCGCGCCACCGCGGCGGGCGACGGCCTCGAGGGCGGCATGGAGTGCCCGGCAGAGATCCTCGGCATCGATGTCGTTGCCCCGGATCTCGCGGGCCATGGACAGGAACAGGGTGCCGAAGACGACCCCGGCGGCACCGCCGCAGCGCGACATCAGCGCCATTCCCACCGCGCGGAACTGCTCTCCCGGAGGGGTCGGCCCGGCGGCCAGCAGCGCCTCCTCGGCAGCGGTGAAACCGCGGGCCATGGTCACCCCGTGGTCGCCGTCGCCGATCTCGCGGTCGGCGGCCGAAAGCTCGTCGCTGGCGGCGCGGATGGCACGACAGACCGCGAGCAGACGCTCGTGCACTTCGCGGGGGCCGAGGCGCGCCGGCATCGCTCAGCCTCTTCCCTGGCTGTAGGCCGGTGATCGCACCGGGTGGGCCAGTGCCGCCGCGAGCGCTTCATCGAGGCGGAGAAAGCTCAGCGAGAAACCGGCCATCTCCTGGCTGGTCATCCAGGCGCCGACATCGGTCCGCCGGACGCGGATGCCGGCATCGTCGAGAAGCTGGCGCATGCGCCGGTTGACGATCATCAGCTCGGTCCAGGTGGTGGCGCCGAGATTGTCGATCAGCACGGCGATCTCGTCGCCGCGTGAAAAGGGCAGATCGGCCAGCAGGCGGCGGACCATCTCCTCGACGAGATCGTCGGCACGCATCAGCTTGCGACGTTCGACACCGCGCTCGCCATGCACCCCCATGCCGATCTCGATTTCATCCTCGCCCAGCTCGAAGGTGGGTTCGCCGGTTTCCGGCAGGGAGCCCGCGCGCACCGCCACCCCGAGCGAGCGGAGATTGTCGCGGCAGCGCTCGACCAGCCGGGCCGCTTCTCCCAGATCCCTGCAGGTGGCGCAGGCGAAGCCCGCCACCTTGACCTGGTAGAAGGCCCCGGCGATGCCCCGCCGCTCGGCCGGAGCGGCGGTGGCGATAACGTCCGCGACCCGCACCGTGCGGGTCTCGCTCAAGCAAAATGTAAATCGCTTCCCGCCTAAAGGGCAAACCCCCCCCCCCC
>CAYYZI010000354.1:0-3767 GCA_964475675.1 uncultured Geminicoccaceae bacterium | reverse complement strand
AGGCCATCCTCGATCAGGCGGGTTACTACAGCGGCAAGAAGAAACTGCTCAAATAGGGGCCATGGGCGGGCGGGTCCGGCATCTCCGGGCCCGCCCCGGCCCGGAGTTTCCGGCATGACCGAAACCCTGAAATCCCTGGCCGATCGGGCCCTCGGCGAAGTCGCCGCGGTGTTCGCACGGATGCCCGAGGATGCCGCGGATCCCCTGATCGAGGCGATCCTGGGCGCCCGCCGCATCGCCCTTTACGGGGTGGGCCGCGAGGGGCTGCAGATGAAGGGCTTCGCCATGCGCCTCTTCCATCTCGGCCTCGACGCCCATGTGGTGGGGGACATGACCACCCCGCCCCTGGGCGCGGGCGATCTGCTGATCGCGAGCGCCGGGCCCGGCGCCTTCTCCACCGTGCTGGCGCTTTTGGAGGTGGCCCGCGCGGCCGGCGCCCGCACCGCGGTGATCACTGCCCAGCCGCAGGGCGAAGCCGCCCGCCGCGCGGATGTGGTGACGCATCTTCCGGCCCAGACCATGGCCGACGATCGGGCCGGCGGTTCCGTGCTGCCCATGGGCAGCCTCTACGAGACCGCGCAGATGGTCTTCTTCGAGCTCGTCGTCCTGAACCTTCGTGACCGGCTGGGCGAGACCGCCGAAACCATGCGCGCCCGCCACACCAATCTCGAATAGCGGCGATGGCCGGGCGCAGACGCGAACGCTGGGCACCGCTGGCCTTTCTCGCTCCGGCAGTGGTCACCTTGCTGGCGGTCGGGCTCTATCCGCTGGTCCTGGCGGTGATCACCTCCTTCCGCCAGTATCTGGTGACCAAGCCGCGCGCCCCGCGCGATTTCGTCGGCTTCGACAATTACGCAACCGTGCTCTCCGACCCCACCTTCTGGGAGAGTCTCGGGCGCACCTTCGAGTTCCTGCTGATCGTCCTGCCCATCGAACTCGCCCTCGGGCTCGGCATCGCCCTTCTCCTGCACAAGCCCGGGCTGGGGCTTCTGCGCACCCTGACCCGGGTCAGCCTGGTCATTCCGCTGGCCACCACCTTCGCCGTGGTGGGGCTGATCGGCCGCCTCATCTTCAATCGCGAGTTCGGGGTCATCAACTGGTTCCTGTCGCTCCTCGGCATCGCCCCGGTGGAATGGCTGGGCCAGCCGGGCACCGCCTTTGCCAGCGTCGCCCTCATGGACATCTGGCAATGGACCCCCTTCGTGGCCCTGGTGCTGCTGGCCGGCCTCACCACCGTGCCGCCGGAGATCGAGGAGGCGGCGCGTCTGGAGACCAAGAACCCCTGGAAGGTGCTGCGCTACATCCAGCTTCCCTATCTGCTGGCGGGCATTACCGCGGTGCTGATCCTGCGGACCGCCGACATCCTCAAGCTGTTCGACCTCGTCTTCGTGATGACCCGCGGCGGGCCGGGCTCGGCCACCGAGCTCATCTCCGTCTACATCCAGCGGATCGGCTTTCGCGTCTTCGATCAGGGCATCGCCTCGGCCCAGGCCATTCTCCTGCTGATCCTGACCATCATCCTCTCACGGCTCTACATCCGCCTCGTCTACCGGGAGGTGGAGGCATGAACCGCAAGCTGCCCGGACGCCTCGCCCATGCCGCATTGCTGCTCCTGGTGCTGGCGGTGGCGGTCTTTCCCTTCTACTGGATGGTGCTGACCTCCATCAAGACGACCGCCGAGACCTTCGCCTATCCGCCGAGCTTCGTCCCCGCCCAGGTGACCCTCGAGCATTACCGGGTGGCGCTGGCCGAAAAGGGGGTGGGGCCGAGCCTCGTCAATTCCCTGATCGTCGCCCTCGCCACCACCTTCTTCGCCATCCTGCTCGGCGCACCCGCCGCCTACGGCATCGCCCGCTACGAGTTCCGCATGAAGCGCGATCTCTGGTTCTGGTTCATCTCCAACCGCATGATCTCGCCGATCTGCGTGGCCCTGCCCTTCTTCCTGATCGCCCGCTCGCTTCGGATGCTGGATACCTACACGGTGCTGGTGCTGCTCTATCTGACCTTCACCCTGCCCATCGTGGTCTGGATCTGCGCCGATCAGTTCCGCTCGATCCCGAAGGAGCTCGACGAGGCGGCCCGGCTCGACGGGCTTTCGCGCTTCCAGATCTTCACCCGCATCGCCTTGCCACTGGCGCTGCCGGGAATCGCGGTTTCGGCCATCTTCTCCTTCATCTTCTCCTGGAACGAGCTCCTCTACGCGCTGATCATGACCCGCTCCAAGACGCGCACCGCACCGGTGGCGGCGACCTCCTTCATGAGCGGCTACGAGCTGCCCTGGGGCGAGATCATGGCCACCGGCACCCTCATCGTCCTGCCGGTCATCCTCTTCGCCCTGCTCGTTTCCCGCCATCTGGTACGCGGCCTGACCATGGGTGCCGTCAAATAGGGAGGGAAAGCCCGTGCCTTCCTTCGTCGAACGCTTTTCGGTGACCGGCAGACGGGCGCTGGTGACCGGCGCATCGAAGGGCATCGGCCTCGAGATCTGCCGGGTACTGGCCGATGCCGGGGCGGATATCGCCGCCGTCGCCCGCGATGCCGAGGGGCTGGCCGATGCCTGCCGCGAGGTGGAGAAGCTCGGTCGCCGCTGCGTGATGATCACCGCCGATCTCGCCACCGTCGAGGGGCCGGGCGAGGCGGCGCGGGCCGCCGAGGAGGCCTTCGGCGGCATCGACATCCTGGTCAACAACGCCGGTATCGCCCTCGTCGCTCCGATCACCGAGGCCAGCGTCGAGGACTGGGATCGCACCATGGCGGTCAATCTCCGCGCCCCCTTCCTTCTGGCCCGAGCGCTGGTGCCGGGGATGATCGCCCGCGGCCACGGCAAGATCGTCAACATCTCCTCCCAGACCGGGGTGATCGCCATGGAGGAGCATGCGGCCTATGCCGCCTCCAAGGGCGGGCTCAATTCCCTGACCAAGGTGATGGCGGCGGAATGGGGCCGCCACAACATCCAGGCCAACGCCGTCTGCCCGACGGTGATCCTGACGCCGATGGGCCGGAAGATCTGGAGCCCGCCCGAGAAATCCGGCCCGGTGCTGGCCCGCACGCCCCTGGGCCGCTTCGGCGAGCCCGTCGAGGTCGCCGATCTCGTCCTCTACCTCGCCTCTCCCGCCTCCGACCTCATGACCGGCCAGACGATCCTGCTGGAAGGGGGGTATACGGCGTTGTGAGAAGAGCCTCGACCGTTATGCGCCGCGCTGGTAGACTAACGTTGCCTGTTTCCAAGGGGTGTGTGTAGTCTCACGCGGACAGATGGCTTGTGGCAGACTTCCGTCGCTGGCGCGCCTTCCAGTTGAAGGTACTGCTTCTTGAGGTATCGCCTCATACTTGGCAGGCAGTCGGCGCGAGGAACACCGACACGTTTTTCGGTCTGCGCATTCAAGGCCGAGTCGGATTGGCATCGAAGCGTTTGCGTTTCCTTGGACCCCTCAAGCGACTGTGGGAGCCCATATACGCCGATATCAGCCCGCACATCTCCGGGGACGACCAGACAAACTCGCAAGTGGCTCCCGGCCCCGTGGCTCATCTTGGCTCCCGAACACGCGTGCACTTAACGCGGCATGCAGGCGATCCGGCCTTACGTATCCAATCGAACCCTTGGACGACGTCCGCTGTCCCTTCGTTCGACTTCGAGGATTTGCGCACCTACCCTCGAGGCAGCCGACAGCGCCCCCCACCGGCCGATCTCCCCCGCACTTATCTAAAGCTTAGCACTATTCAGACGGGATGAACATGGCGGACCTTCTCTTCATCAACGAGCTCCT
>CAYYZI010000353.1:0-3779 GCA_964475675.1 uncultured Geminicoccaceae bacterium | reverse complement strand
CTCGACGAGATCGGCGACATGCCGCTGGAGGCCCAGACCCGGCTGCTGCGCGTGCTGCAGCAGGGAGAATTCCTGCCGGTGGGCGGCCAGCGTCCGATTCGCACCAATGTGCGGATCGTCGCCGCCAGCCACCGCGACCTGCGGGCGATGACCGCACAGGGGCTGTTCCGCGAGGATCTCTTCTACCGGCTCAACGTGGTGCCGCTGCGCCTGCCGCCGCTGCGCGAGCGGGTCGAGGACATCCCCGCTCTCGTGCATCATTTCTTCCTCAAGGGGGTGCAGGAAGGGCTGCCGCTCAAGACCCTGACCCCCGAGGCGATGGCCCGGCTCAAGGCCTATGCCTGGCCCGGCAATGTGCGCGAGCTGGAAAATCTCGTGCGACGGCTGGCCGTGCTCTGCCGTGAGGAGGTGATCGACGAGGCGGTGATCGAAGCCGAGCTTTGCTCGGCGGCGCGCCCGGCCCCGGCCGAGGAGGCCGCCGATGCCACCCTCGAGGAGGCCGTGGAGCGCTGGCTCGAGCGCCATTTTCGCAGCTTCGGCGAGGCGCTGCCGCCGCCCGGCCTCTATCACCGCATCCTGCGCGAGGTCGAGCGGCCGCTGCTTACGCGGGTGCTGCGGGCCACCGGTGGCAATCAGCTCCGCGCCGCCGATATACTGGGCGTCAATCGCAATACCCTGCGCAAGAAGCTGCGCGATCTCGAGATCCAGCCGGGGCGAGCGTCTTGACCACCAGCGAGGGCTCCGTGCGCGAAGGCGCCAGAAAGGGGATGCTGACCACGCTGCGCATCAAGCCGCCCGGCCTGCGCTCGCGCCTGCGCCAGTTCGATCTGGAGCGGCGGGTGGCGCTGGTGCTGGCGGTGATCGCGGTGATCGCCGGCTTCGCGACATATCTCCAGATTTCCTCGGCACCGCCGTTCGGTGGCGGCATCCGCTGGGTGGTCCTGCTCCTCAATCTCGACCTCATCCTGCTGCTGCTCCTGGGCGTGCTGATCGCCCGCCGCCTGGTCCAGCTCGTCCTGCAGCGGCGACGCGGGCTGCACGGCTCGCGCCTGCACGGACGGCTGGTGGCGCTGTTCGGTCTGGTGGCGATCGCCCCCAGCATCATCGTCTCCATCTTCTCCATCACCTTCCTGAGCTCCGGCCTCGAGGCCTGGTTCAGCGAGCGAATCCATACCGCACTCACCAACTCGCTGCGCGTCGCCCAGGCCTATCTGGAGGAGCACAAGGCCAACATCCGCGCCGATGCGCTGGCCATGGCCGCCGATCTGAGCCGCGAGGTGCCCTTCTATTTCGACAGCCCGACCCGCCTCGAAAAGCTGGTCAATGCCCAGGCGGCGCTGCGGGCCCTCAGCGAGGCGGTGCTGTTCGATGCCGCCGGCAACGTGCTGGCCCGCAGCGGCCTGAGCTTCACCTTCGAACTCGACCGGCTGCCGATGGAGGTTCTGGACAAGGCGGATCGAGGCGAGGTGGTGGTGCTGACCAGCGACACCGACGACCGGGTGCGCGCGGTACTGCGCCTCGAGGGTCTGGGCAAGGTCTATCTGGTGGTCGGCCGCTTCGTCGATCCCGAGGTGCTCGGCTTCGTGCAGCGTACCCAGGAGGTGGTCAGCGAATACGAGGCGATGCAGAAGGAGCGCTCCGATGTGCAGATCGCCTCGGCGCTCATTTTCGGCATCATCGCGCTGCTGCTGCTGCTGGCCGCGGTCTGGACCGGGCTCAACTTCGCCGACCGGCTGGCGACACCGCTCGCCCGTCTGATCGCCGCCGCCGAGCGGGTGCGCAGCGGCGATCTCATGGCCCGGGTACCGGAAACCGAGGCCGATGACGAGATCGCGGTGCTGAGCCGCGCCTTCAACCGCATGACCAGTCAGCTTTCCAGCCAGCAGCGGGCGCTGATCGAGGCCAACCAGCAGCTCGACCGCCGCCGGCGCTTCACCGAGGCGGTGCTGACCGGGGTTTCGGCCGGCGTGCTGGGGCTCGATTCCGACCACACCATCCTCCTGCCCAACCGCCAGGCCCTCGATTTCCTGGCCGTCGAGGGCGGCGATCTGACCGGACGGCGGATCGAGGAGGTGATGCCCGAGGCCCTGCCCCTGTTCGCCCGCCTCGACGGTCAGGAGACCTCGGTGACCGGCGAGATCGTGCTGGAGCGAGCGGGTCAGCAGCGCACCCTTCTCGTGCGTCTCGCCGCCCAGCGCGAAGGCGGGGAGACCATCGGTTACGTCATGACCTTCGACGATATCACCGAACTGCTGAGCGCCCAGCGCCAGGCGGCCTGGGCCGAGGTGGCGCGGCGCATCGCCCACGAGATCAAGAACCCGCTGACCCCCATCCGCCTTTCGGCCGAACGGCTGCGCCGCAAGTATCTGCGGCAGATCCGGGAAGATGCCGAGGTGTTCGAGAACTCGATCCTGACGATTACCCGTCAGGTCGACACCATCGGCCGGCTGATCTCCGAATTCTCGGCCTTCGCACGCATGCCGGCGGCGGTGATGCGCGAGGAATCGCTGGACGAGCTGGTACGCCACGCGGTGCTGCTGCAGCAGAGCGCCTGGCCCTCCATAACCTTCAGCGTCGAGGCGCCCGAGCGGCCGGTGCGGCTCCTCTGCGACGGCGAAAAGGTCACTCAGGCTCTCACCAACCTTCTCAAGAACGCCGCCGAAGCGCTGGCTGAAAAAGGGCCGGCGGCCGGCGACGGCGAACCGCCCTGCATCCGCGTGGCGGTCACCTCGGGCAGCGAGGCGGTGACGGTGGAGGTGCTGGACAATGGACCCGGGCTTCCCGGCGGCAGCGCGCACCGGCTGTTCGAGCCCTATGTGACGAGCAAGCCGCGGGGCTCGGGTTTGGGGCTTGCCATCGTCCGGAAGATCATGGAGGAACACGGGGGCCTCGTGGAGCTGACGGACCGCCCCGGGGGCGGCGTCACGGCACGGCTCGTGTTTCCGCGTCCCGCTGCGGCTTGACGTGGGATGGTGGCCGGCGAAGGATTGGGAGAACGGGGCTGGGCGGCGGCGAGAGCGCGATGAGGACGACGACCAAAGATATCTTGATCGTCGATGACGAAGTGGCGATCCGCGAAATTGTTGCCGCGATCCTCGAGGACGAGGGCTACGCGGCCCGCGAGGCCGCCAATTCCACCGAGGCCCTTCGGGAGATCGAGCGGCGGGCGCCGGCGCTCGTGCTGCTCGACATCTGGCTCGAAGGCAGCGAGATGGACGGCATCCAGATCCTCGAATGGGTCCGTGCCAACCGGCCGGAGCTGCCGGTCATCATGTTCAGCGGCCATGGCACCATCGAAACGGCGGTCGCCGCCATCAAGATGGGCGCCTACGATTTCATCGAAAAGCCCTTCAAGTCGGACCGCCTGCTGCTGGCCGTCGAGCACGCCCTCGAGGCCAGCCGGCTGCGTCGCGAACTGTCGGAGCTGCGCCGCCGCAATGCCGAGATCGAGCTGATCGGCAGCTCGCCGGCGATGACCAGGGTGCGCCAGATCGTCGAACGGGTGGCGGCGGCCAACAGCCGGGTGCTGATCAGCGGTCCGCCCGGTTCCGGCAAGGAAGTGGCGGCGCGCATGATCCATGCCCGTTCGCGGCGGGCTTCCGGGCCCTTCGTGGTCATCAACGCCGCCCTTCTCGAGCCGAGCCGGGTCGATATCGAGCTGTTCGGCGCCGAGGCGGGCTATCTGGGCCCCGACCGGCCGCGCGTGGTCGGCACCTTCGAGCGGGCCGATGGCGGCACCCTGCTGATCGACGAGATCGCCGACATGCCGCTCGAGACCC
>CAYYZI010000352.1:0-3784 GCA_964475675.1 uncultured Geminicoccaceae bacterium | reverse complement strand
CTCGATGTCCCAGGGGCAGCCCCGCTCGGGGTCGCGCAGCCGGCGCATGATGGCGATCAGCCGGTCGATCGGGCGCTCGCTCGTCCCGCCCGTGCCCTGTCCGGTCTCAGAGGAGCTGCGGCTGTCCGTCATCCTCGCCCCGTCTCCCGCTGCTGCGCCGGCTGCCGCCGGTTCCCGCCCGCAGGACCGCCATGCGTCCGTCGATGAACTCGATGTCGAACGCCCGTTCGCTGCCGGCGGCCGCCAGCGAGGGCACGATGCGGCCGTCGGCCTGGCGTCGCACCAGCGCATAGCCCCGCTCCAGCACCCGCCTGTGACTCAGGCTTTCGAGCCGCTGGCCCAGTGTCTCGAGGCTTCGTTGGGCCTCGCGCAGCAGTCTCTGCGCCCCCTGGTCGAGGCGCATGGCGGCCGCTTCGAGGCGGCTTTCGCCCTCGGCCAGCCGGCGGGTGATCGGCGCCGGCTGCAGTCGCCCGGCCACGTGCCGCCAGGCCGTCTCCGCCTCCCGCAGCCGGTCGCGGGCGAGTTCGGCGAGCCGCCGGTGGCGGGTCCGCACCAGCTCGGCGCGGGCTTCCAGCAGCAACAGCGGGCTTCGAAGGCGCAGCCGCTCGCCGAGATCATCGAGACGCTGGGCGGCCATCGCCAGCATCAGGCGCGGATCGCGCAGCCCCCGCGCGAGCGCATCGAGATGGCGCAGATGGCGCGCGATCATCTGCAGGATCGCGTGCTGCAGCCGCTCTGCCAGGGCGTCGAGCTGCAGCTTGAGCTCGCTGCGCACCGGCACCGCCATTTCGGCGGCGGCGGTCGGGGTCGGCGCCCGCCGATCGGCGACGAAATCGATCAGCGTGGTGTCGGTCTCGTGGCCGACCGCCGAGATCACCGGGATCGGGCATTCGGCCACCGCCCGGGCCACCACCTCCTCGTTGAAGGCCCAGAGATCCTCGATCGAGCCGCCGCCGCGGGCGACGATCAGAAGATCGGGCCGCGGCACCGGGCCGTCGGGCGGCAGGCTGGCGAAGCCACGGATGGCGGCGGCGATCTGTTCGGCCGCACCTTCGCCCTGGACCAGCACCGGCCAGAGGATCACCCGTCGCGGGAAACGTTCCTCGAGGCGATGGAGAATGTCGCGGATCACCGCCCCGCTGGCCGAGGTGACGACGCCGATGACCTCCGGCAGGAAGGGCAGGGCCCGCTTGCGCTCGGGCGCGAACAGGCCTTCCGCTTCGAGCCGCTTCTTGCGCTCCTCCAGAAGTGCCATCAGCGCACCCACGCCGGCCGGCTCGATCGCCTCGACCACGAGCTGGTAACGCGAGCGCTGCGGATAGGTGGTCAGCCGGCCGAGGCAGATCACCTCCAGCCCGTCCTCGATCTCGAAGGCGAGCTTCGGCAGGGTGCCCCGCCAGCACACCGCATCCAGCACCGCCTTTTCGTCCTTGAGCGAAAAGTACGTGTGCCCCGAGGCGGCGCGCTTGAGGCCGGAAAGCTCGCCCCGCACCCGCACCCAACCGAAGGAATCCTCGATCGTCCGTTTGAGGGCGAAGGCCAGTTCGGAGACCGAATATTCGGCGATGTTGGCGGCGGCGCGGGAGCGGGCGTTCATGGCCGTGGTTCTAGCAGCCGCGGTCCGGTGGGCAAGAGGCGGCTCGTCATCAAACTCCGGCGAGCACCGCCGCCCGCCCCTTGCGCCGGCCGGCCGGCAAACGCAGATTGCCCTCCACTTCGCGCAAGGGGAAGAAATGCATGACCATCGAAGACGCGCGCGGCGTGCCGCTGACGGCAGCCGACGGCGACAGCGTGATCGCTCTCGAAGCTGCTCTCGAACAGATCCTGGGATTCGCCGGCGACCCGGTAGGCACGCTGGATCGGCTGATCGAACGCGATCCCTCCTGCCTGCAGGCCCATCTGGCCAAAGCCGCGATCTATGCCTGGTCGCTGCATCCGAGTTTCGTGGCCCGGGCCCGCGAGGCCCTGGAGGCGGTGCGGCGGGCCGGCGCGCCGCTGGATCACGAGGCGCGCCAGGCAGCGGCCATCACCGCCTGGCTGGACGGCCGCTACGGCGAGGCCTGCCGCCAGTTCGATGCCATCCTCGAGGAGCAGCCGCGCCATCTGGCGGCGCTCTTCTTCGCCCATCAGGCGGACTTCTTCTCCGGCCGCAGGGAGCCACTCGAAGCCCGCCCGCGCCGCGTGCTGGAGGCACTGCCCGAGGATCTGCCCGGACGTGGTTTCGTGCTCGGCATGTGGGCCTTCGGGCTGGAGGAGGCGGAGCGCTTCGCCGAAGCCGAGGCGGTGGGTCGCCGGGCGGTGGAGGTCAACCCGCGCGATGTCTGGGCGATCCATGCGGTGGGCCATGTGCTGGAGGAACAGGGGCGCGACGAAGATGGCATACTATGGTACGGCGAGCGGGAGCTGGACTGGGCCGAAAACAGCTATTTCACCGTCCATAATGCCTGGCACCTCGCCCTCTATCATCTCGACCGGGAAGAGGCGGGCGCGGCGCTGGCCATCTACGACCGGTTCCTGACCCCCGGCCGGCGCAGCATCCTGCTCAATCTCTGCGACAGCGCTGCCCTTCTCTGGCGCCTGCATCTCGCCGGCATTCCGGCGGGCGAGCGCTGGGAGGCCCTGGCCGATGCCTTTGCCGCCAAATACCGGCCGGGCTGCCATGTGTTCGACGATGTGCATGCGATGCTGGCCTTCGTCGCCGGCGAGCGGATCGAGCAGGCGACCCGGCTGATGGCCGATCTCGCCGCCATCGCCGAGGGCAGTGACGACCGCGCGCGCCAGGTGCGGCGGGCAGGGTTGCCGATCTGTCGGGCGATCGCCGCCTTCGGACAGGGCGACTGGCGCTCCGCCGTCGATCTCCTCTCCGGTCTCGGCGAGGATGCGCTGCTGATGACCGGCAGCCATGCGCAGCGCGACATCCTGGAGCTGACGCTGATCGAGGCGGGAATCCGCGCGGGCGACAGCTCGCTGGCTCGCGACCTCCTGGAAAGGCGCCTCGAACGCAAGCCGGAAAGCCGGCGCGTCCGCCGCGATCTCGAGCGTCTGCCCGCCTGATCAGCGGCGACGGATGCCGATCCGCTGCCCCACCCAGTCGGGGCGCGGCAGCCGGCCGTGGGCCTCGAGGCAGGCGCGGATGCTGGCCATCCTGTCCTCCGGGAAGGGGGCGCTCCGCCGCGTCCCGAGATCGACATGGATGCTCAACCCTTCCTTGCGGGCGGCGAGATAGCCGGCCTCGATCTGCTCCATCTCCTGGCAGTAGTGGATGCGTTTCTCGTCGCAGTCGAGCATGCGGGTGGTGATGCGCAGCCGGTCGCCGACGCGCACCTCGCGCAGATAGTCGACCTTGAGGGTGAGCGCGAACATCGAACCGCGGCCTTGGCGGGCGTAGGCCTCGCCGACCCCGAGCCGGCCGTAGAAATCGTCGATGGCGTGATCGAAGGCCAGCACGTAGTAGGCGACGTTCATATGGCCGTTGTAGTCGATCCATTCGGGCCGCACTTCGCTCTCGAACAGGAACAGCGGATCGTTCATGCGCCGGCCACCTCGCTTCGTGTCTGCTCGGCCCGCATCGCTTCCGCGTGCAGCAGCTCCAGTACCTCGCGCTTGTAGGCCATGAAGCCGGGCGAGGTGAGCAGGGAAATGTCGCGCGGGCGCGGCAGGCCGATCGCCAGTTCCTTCTTGATGCGGCCGGGGCGGGCGGTCATCACCAGCACCCGGTCGGCCAGCAGGATCGCCTCGTCGATGTCGTGGGTGATGAACAGCACCGTCTTGTGGGCATGCTCCC
>CAYYZI010000351.1:0-3799 GCA_964475675.1 uncultured Geminicoccaceae bacterium | reverse complement strand
GACTTGTCGCGCGGGTCGGCGAGTTGGGGTCTGCGGTTGTGCAGGCGAGCCGTGCCGCAGGTTTTCCGCTCTTGCCAGCGCCGGGACGAGGTATCCTATGGCAGCATCTCTCGAAGCCAACAAGATCGTCGGAGCGATCCTCACCGCCGGGATCATTGCCTCGGCATCGGGCAACCTGGCCCGGATCCTCTACAAGCCGCACGAGCTCGAGGAGCCGATCTTCAAGGTGGCAGCAGCAGAGCAGCCGGAGGCAACGGCGCAGGCCGCACCTGCCGAACAGCCCTTCTCGGCCCTGCTGGCCTCGGCCGATCCCGACAACGGCGCCAAGATCGCCAAGAAATGCCTGTCCTGCCATACCGTCGACAAGGGCGGCAAGGACAAGGTCGGCCCCAATCTGTGGGACGTGGTCGGGCGCCCGGTCGCCGCCCGCGAAGGCTTCGGCTATTCCGACGCCCTCAAGAACCTCGGCGGCGAATGGACCTACGACCGTCTCAATGCCTTCCTCCGCAACCCCAAGGAATTCGCGCCCGGCACCAAGATGAGCTTCGCCGGTCTCAAGAAGGCCGAGGACCGGGCCGATCTGATCGCCTGGCTGCGAACCCTGTCGGATGCGCCCAGGCCGCTTCCCGCATCGGAACAGGCGGCAGCGGAACAGCCGGCCGCCGAGCAGCCCGCTGCGGAGAGCGAGGAAGCGCCGGCCGCGAGCGCCCAGGAGCAGGCCGCCGCCCCGGCCGAGCAGGCCGCTCCCGTCGAACAGCCGGCGGCAGAGACCGAACAGGCCGCCCAGGCGGAACAGCCGGAGGCCCAGCCCGAACAGGCGCCCGCCCCGAGCAATCCGGTGCTGGCAATGCTCGCCTCCGCCGATCCCGAGGCCGGCGCCAAGGTGGCGCGCAAGTGCAAGGCCTGCCACAGCTTCGAGAAGGGCGGCCCGAACAAGGTGGGTCCCAATCTCTGGGACGTTGTCGGCCGGCCGGTCGCCTCGCATGAGGGCTACTCCTATTCCGACGCCCTCAAGAACATGGGCGGGGAGTGGACCTTCGAGCGGCTCGAAGCGTTCATCCGCAATCCGCGGGAAGCGGCTCCAGGCACCAAGATGAGCTTCGCGGGCATCCGCAAGGAGCAGGACCGGGCCAATCTGCTGGCCTATCTGCGCACCCTTTCCGACAACCCCAAGCCGCTGCCCTGAACGGCTGCCGGTGGACTACAGCCGCTTCATCCCGGTCGCCTGCGAGCTCGCCGATCTGGCGGCGGAAGTGGTCCGCCGCCACTTCCGCACCCCCTTCACGGTCGAGACCAAGGCCGATCTGAGTCCGGTGACGATCGCCGATCGCGAAGCCGAGCAGGCCATGCGCAGGGCCTTGGCGCGGCTCTGTCCCGATCACGCGATCATCGGCGAGGAATATGGCGACGCCGCCTGTACCGACGGGCTGGTCTGGTGCCTCGATCCCATCGACGGCACCAAGGCCTTCATCACCGGCCGCCCCCTGTTCGGCACGCTGGTGGCGCTGCTGGACGAGGGAAAACCGGTGCTGGGGCTGATCGACCAGCCGATCACCCGCGATCGCTGGATCGGCTGCCGCGGTTTCGGCGCCCGCCTCAACGACCGGCCGATCCGGCCGCGGGCCTGCCCTTCTCTCGATCGGGCGATCGGCTCCACCACCAGCCCCGACATGTTCGCGCGGCCCGAGGAGCGCGAGGCCTACCGCCGTCTGCACGATGCCCTAGCACTGATGGTCTATGGCGGCGACTGCATCGGCTACGGGCTGATGGCCGCGGGCTTTTCCGATCTGGTGGTGGAGGCCGGGCTCAAGACCTACGACTATCTCGCCCTGGTGCCGGTGATCGAGGAAGCGGGCGGGCGCATCACCGACTGGAGCGGCGCGCCGCTTTCCCTGAACTCCCGCGGCCAGGTGCTGGCCAGCGGCGATCCCCGGCTGCACGCGCCGGCACTCTCCCTGCTCGAGGCGGCCGCCCCACCACGTTGAGCTGTTCGGCGGCCCATCGCAGGGGCTTCCCTTGAAGCGGCAGGGTGGCTGCGCCATCATCCCGCCAAACCGGAGGGCGACCGACGATGAAGCTCATCCGCCTGTTCATGGCATGCCTCTTGACCCTGGGGAGCGGTCTGGCCGCCGCCCAGGAGGAGCCGCAGCCGGCGCATGGCGTGGCCATGCACGGCGATCTCAAATACGGGCCGGACTTCACCCATTTCGACTATGCCGATCCCGACGCCATCAAGGGCGGCACCGTCACCTTCGCCTCCATCGGCACCTTCGACAGCCTCAATCCCTACATCCTCAAGGGCGTGCCGGCTGCGGGACTCAGTCTGGTGTTCCGCAGCCTGACCACCCAGTCCGAGGACGAGGCCTTCTCCGAGTACGGGGACATCGCCGAGAGCATCATCATGCCCGAGGACCGCTCCTGGGTGGCCTTCGATCTGCGACCCGAGGCACGCTGGCAGGACGGCGAGCCGATCACCGTCGAGGACGTGATCTTCAGCCTCGACATTCTCAAGACCAAGGGCCACCCCTTCTACCGGGCCTACTACAAGAACGTGGTCAAGGCGGAGAAGGTGGGCGAGCGGCGCGTGAAGTTCACCTTCGAAGGCGGGCTCAATCGCGAATTGCCGCTGATCGTCGGCCAGTTGCCGATCCTCCCCAAGCACTATTTCGAAAGTCGGGATTTCGCGCGCGCCACCCTCGACCCGCCGGTGGGCAGCGGCCCCTACCGCATCAAGAAGGTCGATCCCGGCCGCACCATCGTCTACGAGCGGGTCAAGGACTGGTGGGGTGCGGACATCCCGGTCAACAAGGGCCGCTTCAACTACGACGAGGTCCGCTACGAGTATTACCGCGACAGCGACGTCGCCCTCGAGGCCTTCAAGGCCGGCCAGTACGACATCCGTATCGAGAACACCGCCAAGCTCTGGGCCACCGGCTACGACAGCCCGGCGCTGAGGAAGGGCTGGATCAAGAAGGCGGAGATCCCCTTCGAGGGCAGTGCCGGAATGCAGGGCTTCGTCTTCAACACCCGCCGCTCGATCTTCAAGGATCCGAGGGTGCGGCGGGCACTGGCCTATGCCTTCGACTTCGAATGGACCAACAAGACCCTCTTCTACGGCGCCTATGCCCGCACCGAGAGCTATTTCGCCAACACCGAGCTGGCCGCGCGCGGCCTGCCCGGTCCGAAGGAGCTCGAACTCTTGGAGCCCTTCCGCGACAGGCTGCCGCCCGAGGTCTTCACCGAAGAATACCGCGCCCCGCGGACCGATGGCTCCGGCAACATCCGCAAGAATCTCCGGATCGCGCTGAAGATGCTGCGCGAGGCCGGCTGGCGGGTGAAGAACGGCGTGCTCACCAACGAAGAGACCGGCGAGGAGATGCGCTTCGAGATCCTGCTGGTGAGCCCCGCCTTCGAGCGCATCGCCGGCCCCTTCGTCAAGAACCTGAAGCGCCTCGGGATCGAGGCCCGGATCCGCACCGTCGATACCTCGCAGTACCAGAACCGGCTCGACAATTTCGACTTCGACATGATCGTCGCAGTCTGGGGCCAGAGCCTGTCGCCGGGCAACGAGCAGCGCAACTACTGGAGCTGCGAGGCGGCGAAGACCCCGGGCAGCCGCAACTACGCCGGCATCTGCGATCCGGTGGTCGACTATCTGATCGGCAAGATCATCGAGGCCCCGACGCGCGAGGATCTGGTGGCCGCCACCCGGGCCCTCGACCGGGTCCTGCTCTGGGGGCATTACGTGATCCCGCACTGGCACACCCGCGTCATCCGGGTCGCCTACTGGGACAAGTTC
>CAYYZI010000350.1:0-3819 GCA_964475675.1 uncultured Geminicoccaceae bacterium | reverse complement strand
GAGCACGGCACGGTGCTGTGCGACAGGAAGAAGGTGACGGCGCCGCCGAGCGGCCGCTTCGCGCTGTCCCTGCTGCCGCTCTGGGACACCGCCCGCGAACTCGGCAATCCGCGGGTGGCCAACATCGTGGCCCTCGGGGCGCTGGCCGCATGCGGGGATTTCGTGCCGGCCGCGCTGCTGCGCGAGAAGGTCGTGGGCCTGGCGCCGTCACGCTTCCGCGAGCTCAATGCCGAGGCCTTCGATGCCGGCCTCGAGCTCGTCGCCAGCGCCGACCGCATCGCCGTCTGAACGAGGCGTTTCGGCTCAGCCCTTGGCGATGCTGTAGAGATCGGCGGGCGGCACCACCAGGTCGTAGAGGAGCTTGCCGCAGACCGCCAGGACGAGGACGGCGAACAGCATCCGCACCTGTTCGCCGCGGAGATAGGCGGCCGCACGGGTGCCGTACTGGGCGCCCACCACCCCGCCGGCGATCAGCAGCACCCCGAGCACGATATCCATCGTCTGGTTGGCGTAGGCATGGAGAAAGCCGGTCAGCGCGGCGACGATGGCGATCTGGAAATGGGAGGTGCCGACCACCACCGCCGTCGGCATGCCCAGAAGATAGATCATCGCCGGAATCAGCACGAAGCCGCCGCCGATGCCGAGAATGGCGGCGAGAATGCCGCCGAGGAAACCGACCAGCAGCGGCGGCACGATGCTGATGTAGAGCCGCGAGGCCGAGAAGCGGAGCCGGAGCGGCAGCTTGTGGAGCCAGAAATGCCGCCGGCGGGGCCGGCCGCCGCCGCGGCGCACCCGCAGCCAGCTCATCAGCCCCTCGACCAGCATCAGCCCGCCCACCGAGCCCAAGAACAGCACGTAGCCGAGGCTGATCACGGTATCGATCTGGCCGATCTGGCGCAGCCAGCGGAACAGCAGAATGCCGGTGAAGGAGCCCACCAGACCGCCGGCCACCAGCACCGAGCCCATGCGCAGATCGACCGTGCGGCGGCGCATGTGCGACAGCACGCTGGAAAAGGAAGAGGCCAGGATCTGCGAGGCCTGGGTGCCCACCGCCACCGCCGGCGGGATGCCGATCAGAATGAGCAGCGGGGTCATGATGAAGCCGCCACCGACCCCGAACAGCCCGGAGAGATACCCCACCACCGCGCCGAGCCCGAGCAGCAGAAACAGGTTCACCGAGACTTCGGCGATCGGCAGATAGATGTCCATCGGCACAGGCGCCCGGCAGCAAGAGGCGGCGTCACTGAACGCCCGGCGCCTGCCCGAGTCAAGGCGACCGCCCGAGTGACCCCGGTCCCGCAGGCGCCCGGAGCGGGCGACTGTTACTCGGCGGCCACGCCCTGGGGCACTTCCTCGGGCAGCGTCACCCGGAGATGCCGGTCGCCATAGACATTGTCCACCCGCCCCACCGGCGGCCAGTACTTGTCGGCGGCCACCCAGGGCCGCGGGAAGAAGGCCCGCCGCCGGTCGTAGGGACGTTTCCATTCCTCCAGCAGCAGATCGGCGGTGTGCGGGGCATGCCGCAGCACGCTGTCGGCGGCCGCGATGCCGCCGACGCGAACCTCGGCGATTTCCTCGGCGATGGCGATCATCGCCTCGCAGAAACGGTCGAGCTCGGCCTTGGATTCGCTCTCGGTGGGTTCGATCATCATCGTCTCGGGCACCGGCCAGGACATGGTCGGGGCATGGAAGCCGAAATCCACCAGACGCTTGGCCCCGTCCTCGACGGTGATGCCGGTCTCCGCCTTGATGTTGCGGAAATCGATGATGCACTCGTGCGCCACCATGCCGCCGCGACCCCGATAGACCACCGGGAAATGCGCCTGCAGGCGATGGGCGATGTAGTTGGCGTTGAGGATCGCCACCTTGGCCGCCCGCGTCAGCCCCTCGCCCCCCATCATGGCGATGAACGCCCAGGAGATGGGCAGGATCAGGGGAGAGCCGAAGGGCGCGGCGGCGATGGTGCCGACGCTCCTGCCCTCCCTTTCCCCGCGGCGGATGCCGGAGACCACCGGATGGTCCGGCAGGTAGGGCACGAGATGCGCCCTGACCCCGATCGGACCCATGCCCGGGCCACCGCCGCCATGAGGAATGGCGAAGGTCTTGTGGAGGTTCATGTGGCAGACATCGGCGCCGAGCTCGGCCGGTCGCGCCAGGCCCATCAGGGCGTTCAGGTTGGCGCCGTCGAAATAGACCTGGCCGCCATGTTCGTGAACGATGGCGCAGATCTCCCGGATCGCCTCCTCGAAGACCCCGTGGGTCGAAGGATATGTCACCATCAGCGCCGCCAGCCGTTCGCGATGTTCGGCGGCCCTGGCGCGCAGATCCTCGAGATCGATGTTGCCGTCGCGATCGCAGGCCACGGTCACCACCCGCAGACCCGCCAGCGCGGCACTGGCCGGGTTGGTACCATGCGCCGAACTGGGGATCAGGCAGACATCGCGCTCGCCCTGGCCGCGTGCCTGGTGATAGGCGCGGATGACGATGAGCCCGGTATACTCTCCCTGGCTGCCGGCATTGGGCTGGAAGCAGACCGCATCGAAGCCGGTGATCTCGGCGAGCCAGGCTTCGAGATCGTCGATCAGCCTCTGGTACCCCCGCGCCTGCTCCGGCGGCACGAAGGGATGCAGATCGGCGAAACCGGGCCAGGTGATGGGGATCATCTCGGCCGCGGCATTGAGCTTCATGGTGCAGGAGCCGAGCGGGATCATCGAGCGGTCGAGCGCCACATCGCGGCTCTGCAGCCGGCGCAGATAGCGCATCATCTCGGTCTCGCTCCGATAGGAGGAGAACACCGGATGGCCGAGGAAGGGCGAGCGCCGGCGCAGATCCCCGGGGATCCCCAGGGCGGCCTCGCGATCGAGGGTCTCGACATCGGCGCCGCTCTCGCCGGCGAACAGTTCGAGAAGCCTCGCCACCAGTGCGACATCGCTGCGTTCGTCGAGCGAAATGCCGAGATGATCACCGTCGATCTCGCGCAGATTGATGCGCGCGGCCCGTGCCCGTTCGTGGAGTTCCGCGGCCCTGCCCGGAACCGCCACCACCAGCGTGTCGAAGAAGCTGCGGTTGACCACCGACAGGCCGCCTCGCCGCAGCCCTTCGGCCAGCGCCCGGGTCAGCCGGTGGACGCGCCGGGCGATCTTGGAGAGGCCCTCGGCCCCGTGCCAGACCGCGTACATGCCGGCGATCACCGCGAGCAGGACCTGGGCGGTGCAGATGTTGCTGGTCGCCTTTTCGCGGCGGATGTGCTGTTCGCGGGTCTGCAGGGCCATGCGGTAGGCGGGGCGGCCGCGGCTGTCGATGGAAACGCCGATGATCCGGCCCGGCATGCTCCGCTTGTAGGCATCCCGAGTGGCCAGAAAGGCCGCGTGCGGGCCGCCATAGCCCATCGGCACGCCGAAGCGCTGGGCCGAGCCGACGACGATGTCCGCTCCCATCTCGCCGGGCGGGGTCAGCAGACAGAGAGCCAGGAGATCGGTCGCCACCACGGCGAGGCCGCGGCCGGCCTTGATCCGGTCGATCGCCGGCCGCAGATCCCGCAGCTCGCCGGAGGAGCCGGGATAGGAGAAGAGGGCGGCGAAGCAGGTGCCCTCCTCGAGGTCCTCCAGCGGATCGCCGACCACCACCTCGATGCCGAGAAAACGTGCTCTGGTCCGAACCACCGCCAGGGTCTGGGGATGGGTGTCGCGATCGACGAAGAAACGGTTGGAGGGTACCCGTGCCACCCGGCGGGCCATGGCCATGGCCTCGGCCGCCGCCGTCGCCTCGTCCAGGAGCGAGGCGTTGGAGAGCTCCATGCCGGTCAGATCCATGACCATC